>JACCSN010000433.1 GCA_013812985.1 Hyphomicrobiales bacterium
AGCGGGCATAGCACTTTGAAGGAGGCGCGTTTGAGTGCCTCCTCCACGTTGACTTCGCGCAATTGGTGCTGAGCGGCAAGTACTTTGAAGCCTTGCGCGGTGCCGACGGCCTCCGTGAGGCGCTCCAGGTGAAGGGGGATCATAGCTGCCGCATCTGCCGAGCTCGTCCCGGCGCCTCGTTCAGGCGCGATGCCACGGTACCTTCCGTGACGCCCAGCACTTCGCTGATTTCCGCGTACGACAGCTCGTGCAGGTCCCGCAACACGACCGCGGCTCGCAACTTGACCGGCAGTTGTGCCACCGCGACGCGTACGGCTTCCACGCGCTCATTACGGAGCACCTGTTCGTCCGGTTGCGGCGCAGTCGCGCGCGGATGACTGCGGTCTGTAGCCAACAGGTCCTCCAACCGTTTCAACGGATGTCGGAGCCAGCGCCGCCGATAGTCGATCAACGTGTTCATCGCGACCCGGTACATCCAGGAGCTGAACTTCGACTGGAAACGGAACGTGTCAAGGGTGTGGTGCACCTTGATGAAGATGTCCTGCGTCGCGTCGCGCGCCTCTTCGGGATCTCCCAGCATCCGGTAGGCGAGGTTGTACATCTGACGCTCGTAGGCATCAACGATCTCGCCGAACGCATCGGCGTCGTTCTCGAGACAGCGCTGGATGGCGTCCTGCAGCTCATCGGGCATCCCAGTGGTTGGCGGTCGTTCACGTTCCATGAGGTAAGACGACGGTCGTCAACGAAATCTTCGAAAAATCTGGGTCGTGACAAAATTGGGCGATTCTGCAGGTCCGGCACGCGAGAGGCCGAGATGTCTTCCCGTCGCTCGTCGGATAAGCCATGATCGTCGGGAACGATCGATGCTATTCCTGTCACTTGGGTGGAAGGTCAACCACGTTGTGCGGCGGCATCAATCCTGCCGAGGTATTCCTATGCCGTATCCTAGTGCTGAGTGGCGAGTGAGCGAGCTGGCCGCTGACTTCAACATCAATCCGAGGACCATTCGCTATTACGAGCGCATCGGCCTCCTCTCTGCCTCAACACGCACAGCCGCCGGCTACCGACTCTTCAGTCCGAGCGATCGCGACCGGCTGCGGTTCATTCTGAAGGCGAAAGCAACTGGCCTGACGCTCGAAGAGATTCGTGAGGTCCTGTCCCTGCGACGCCGAGGTGTCGTGCCGTGTCCGAGAGTGTTGGCGCTCATTGAAGCGAAGCTTGGTCAATTGGACCGCCACGTCCAGGCGCTCCACGCGTTTCGCGACGAACTGATCGCCCTGCAGCGCGAAGCTGCCGGCGGAACGATCGATGGCTGCGTCTGCGGGCTGATCGAAGAACACGAACCGCATCACAAACCGGAGGCACTGCGTCTGGCGACGGAGATGCTCAGTCACAGACCCGTGCGTGCACGGTAGCCCGACTCGTGTTCTTCGTGCCCCTTGACCTTCCCGCCGGGTGGCAGGTCTGATTGACCATCCCTCCTCCTTTCCCGAAATGCTGCACAGCTGGCGCTGCGCTCACGTCCATGTCTCGGGGCGAGCTGCTCATCGGCAACCTCCGACCTCACAAACATCTTGACATTCCAGCCGGGTGCCAGGTGCATCCTCAAAACAGCCTTTGAGAATGTGAAACGCGGCGCCTTGTATCGACGCGCAGGCTGGTCCACAACGGAGGACTACCAGGTGACCTCGCAAACGGGAGCGCGATGACCGGGTCTCTCGCAGCAACGTCCAGACCGCCACGCAACGACGAATGCGCCTGACGCATTCGCCCGCGCGTCACGCGCGCATCAAAGGGCACAGGTCGCGCTCGGCAGCCTGGCGATTCGTCGAGGCGTGCCGGAATCGATTGAGGTCGTTCGGCGACAGATGGAGTCGATGCAGGCGGGGGCGACGACCGTGATTGCGGTGGCGATCGACGGCCGGCTGGCGGCGCTGCTCAGTGGCCGACGGCATTCCTGAAGGGATCGCCGAGCGAGGATTCCAGGCCGTGTGATTTGAGAAGAGATTGCGATCGCCACACCTGGGATCGTCGTCAACATGCCGATGCTGACGTGGCCTGGTGGGAAGCGTTAGCTCGGAGTCGCGGCCCAGAAAAGGATGCCACCATGATCACCCGCACGTATCGAGTCGACTCCATCCACTGCGCCGGCTGCGAATCGGCCATCCGCCAGGCGCTCGGGCGGATCGACGGCATCGCCGACGTGCAACCGGATCACCGCACGAACGACGTGTGGGTGCGGTTCGACGACAGCAAGCTGAGCGCCGACGCTGTAGCCGCCGCGCTCGGGAACGCAGGGTTCCCGGTCCAATCCTCGAGGCCGAGCGAGAATAGAGCGCGTGAAGGCCCTGAGCGTCAGGCATTGAAAGCCGCCGAGCAACGAGCGGAAGGAGCATCGCAGGAGGCTTCGCGCGAAGACGGCGGCGGGTTGGGACGTTATGCAGTTCTGGTCGTTGGCGTCGTGGTGGTTGCCCTGGCCGGTTATATCGGCTATGTGCTATATCCGCGGTTCAACCTCCCTGCCGCGCAAGGTGCGGGGCTGCTCGCACTCGCCGCGGCCGCTGGCTTTGCTTCGTTCTTCTCCCCCTGCTCGTTCCCGCTACTGCTGGGGCTCCTCGGACGCCAGGCGGTCGCCCAGACGAACCGCCGCGAGGCGGCTCGTCCAACGGTGTTCGGCGGGGCCCTCGCCGCAGGCTCGGGGACGTTCTTGCTTCTGGCTGGCGTCGTCATTGCCCTTGGCGGGCAGGCGCTATTCGCGGGCGTGACGTTCACCAGTCCGGCCGGCGTCACGATTCGCAGCATCGTCGGTGGCCTGCTTGTCCTGCTCGGACTTATGCAGACGGGCATCCTGCCACTTTCGCTGCATGTGGTCAGCGACCTGGCGCTCCCGCTGACACGCTGGCAGGCGCGTCTGCGCCGTGAGCGACCCGTGGCCGGGTTCGCGGTGTTTGGCTTTGCGTACGTGCTCGCTGGCTTCGGCTGAACGGGACCCATCCTGGCCGGTCTGGCCGGATATGCGCTGACAGTCGGCGGGTTCGGTGCGGCGTTGGCCGCATTCGTCGTCGCTGCCGTGGTGATGGTGAGCCTGGTCTTCGCGGCTGCATTCATGGTCGCAAGCGCCGAGCAACGGACGCTCGAGCGGATCAAGGCGCAGGCCCCGACCGTGAAGCGCTGGGCAGGCTGGATCCTGCTCGCCGTCGGCGTGTGGTTTATCACCCTCGCTGTCTTCGCCGACTTCTTCGCGCGGATATTCCCGGTGTAGCTGTCGGCATCCCGAAAGGAGCCCAATGACTCCGCAGGATCTGCGTACCACCGAGAGCACACCTGGGCCCGCGTCGAAGGCGACCAGATCACTGTCGGGATCAGCTCCGAAGAAGACGGGGTGCTGTGGATAGCGTTCAATCAGTGTGGAACTGTGACCGTAGGCTGCGTCGGCGCGCAGACGTATGACGATTTGTAGACCGGTGCACAGCAAGCGTCCGGCACGAGATGCGTATCGCATCCTCATGCCAGCACGGTGGTGCTAATCTGGCACGGCACCACGGTACTGGCGCTCGTTGCGGTCAGCTCGTGGGCGGGACGCTCCGTACTCTCGTGGGACAGGGTGCGTCATCTGGACTGATCCCATTTATCGAGCAGGAGACAGTGATGCCTTCACGTCGTGCTTTTGTCGCCGCAACGCTTGCCGGCGCCGCGCTTTCGCCGCTCCCCGGCGCTACTGCGCAGGGCGGCGGCCAGGGGTCCGCAAGGCGCCGACGTATTCTTGTGTTTGATGTGAACGAGACGATGCTCGACATCAATGCGTTGGAACCACATTTCGCGCGTGCGTTCGGCGACGGTCAAGTCCTCCGCGAGTGGTTTTCGACCGTCCTCCAGTACTCCAACGTCGCGACCCTCGCCGGTCCGTATTCGGACTTTGGAGCGATTGCGGGCGCGGCTCTGGACATGGTGGCCGCGGCGCGCCGCGCGAGCCTCACGCCCGGGGATCGCGACC
>JACCSN010000025.1 GCA_013812985.1 Hyphomicrobiales bacterium
GTCATCCTTCCGTCCCGCCGACCCTACCACGCGCAATCGCCCGGCGCGCCGCGTTTCAGCTCGAACGATCCGTTCGCCCCGCCAGGCGGCAGCCGGTCGCGGCCGCCGGCGGCGTTCTCCGCCAGGAGGCCGGTCGCGTCATTGGCGAGCGTGATCCTGTCGCCGCCCGGCCAGAGGATCTTGAAGCTCTCCCCGCCTCCGCCGCAGCGGTCGTTGCCGCAGGCCTCGCACTGAAACCCGCCCTCGATATCGACGGCGCATTCGCCGGAGAAGCCGAACTTCGTGCCGAAGCGCAGCCGGTACTGCACGGCCGCGAGCAGGCTGTTCTCGAAACCTTGGAACTGCACCGCCATGGCGGCGACGCGCCGAGAGCCCTGGGCGCCGGCCGCCGGGTTGTAAGTCCCCACGAAGCATGCCCCGTAAAGCGCCGCGCGGTCCTGGGCCGCTGCCGGAACGGCGGTCAGGAGCGCCAGAACGAGTCCAAAGCCGCGCCTCATTCCGCCGCCTCGCCGATGGCGGGCCCGTCCGCCATGCCGGCCAGGACCTCGGCGACATGGCGGGAGCGGATGGGCCGGCCCTCGCGCTGCAGCTTGCCGGCCATGTTCATCAGGCAGCCGAGATCGCCGGCGAGCAAGGTCTCCGCCCCGGTCGCCGCGATCGATGCCGTCTTCTTCTCGACGATGGCGTTGGAAATGTCCGGATACTTGACGCAGAACGTGCCGCCAAAACCACAGCAGACATCGGCGTCCGGCAATTCCTTCAGCTCCAGCCCCCTCACCGAGGCGAGCAGCTGCCGGGGCTGCCGGCGGATGCCGAGCTCGCGCAGGCCCGAGCAGGAATCGTGGTAGGTGACAGTCCCGGAATGGCTGGCCGTGACGGCCGCCACGCCGAGGACGTCGGTGAGGAAACTCACCAGCTCATGCGATTTCCCCGCGAGCCCTTCCGCGCGCATAGCCCACGCCGGGTCGCCGGCGAGCAGCCCCGGATAGTGTTTTCGGATCATCCCGGCGCAGGAGCCCGACGGCGCGACGAGATAGTCGTATGGCTCGAATGCGGCGATGACGCCCTTGGCGATGGCGATAGAATCCCGGCGGTCGCCGGAATTATAGGCCGGCTGGCCGCAGCACGTCTGCGCCTCCGGAACCTCGACCACGCAGCCGGCGTCCTCCAGGAGCTTCAGGGCGGCGAAGCCGACGCTCGGGCGGAACAGGTCCACCAGGCAGGTGACGAACAGGCCTACTTTCGGGTTCGGAAGCTGCGTATGATTCATGCCGCCACGGGACAATTGCGGCGGGGGCGCCGACGCAAATCGGAGCATATCGCATCACGCGTCATCGTCGAGGCTTCCCCTGGAGAGTCGATAGTAAATCGTCTGGGCGGTGATGCGCCCGTCCCGGATCACAAACGTATCGACGCCATGATCCACCTCGAAACGCTCCGATCGCGCGTTCCAGACGAGGAACGCACACTCTCCTTGGACCAGCTTCGTCGAGAATTCAAACTCGGCGTCCGGCAATTGGAGGCCCAGCCTGCGGCCCGATTCGCGGATCGCGCCGCGGCCCCGATGCGTGCCGAACTCGCAGAACAAGACTATGTCCTCGCCGTAATTCTGCTCAAGGTCGGCATCCAGGTCGCCATGGCTTCGAAGGCGCAGGTGATCCTCGAAAACCTCTTCCGTGGAGCGGGCCATCCGATGTTCCTTTCGCGTCCGGAGCCTGGGTCGAAAGGCTTTCGGTAGCCCGGTGTTCTTGAGCGCGTCGTTAGCCGTGCGCAACTAGACAGTGTCCCGCCGCACGCTGAAATGTCCTATCGTGATCGGGCGGAACCAGATTTCATGTGATCCCTTGCCCTGTCGAACCGGTTCGCATCCGGCTTCGCGGAGACGGCGAGCCAAATGGGGATAAGGATTCGGGCCCATTCATGCCGCGTCGGCACGCGGTGTGTTCACGACATGCTGCACGCAAACGGAGATCATCGGACCCAGGCCGTTCCTGTCCGGAATATTCGTGGCGACCAAGTCGGGGACCACATCCGTGATCACTTCGATCAACGCGTCCAACGTCGTCGCTTCGACATTGAGGCCGGGCAGGTCCGATGAATGGACGAACCAGACGCCCTCTTCCTCGTCGTGACAAACCGTGACGGTGAATGGCATGGGCGCAATATGGCCGCCCGGGATGACCAAGTCCAACGTTTCGAGTCTTGCGTCGCGTCGACAGGATAGCGAAAGGGCCGTATTGGTTCAGACCCAACCACAGGAGACCGGAGTGACCAGCCTCGCCATGCCGGAGCCCAAAGCCGACATCATCGCCAGGCGCGACGAGATCGCCGCGGCTCTATCCGCCATCGTGCCAGGCGAGGGCGTCGTCACGCATGAGGACGGTCTCCGCCCGTTCGAATCTGACGGGCTCACCGCCTACCGGCAGACGCCGATGCTGGTCGTCCTCCCGGAAACGGTCGATCAGGTGAGCCGTGTCCTCGCCTACTGCAACGCGAACGGCATCCGCGTCGTGCCGCGCGGCTCCGGCACGTCGCTGTCCGGCGGCGCCCTGCCGCTTCAGGACGGCGTGCTCCTCGTCATGTCGAGGTTCAACCGCGTGCTGGAGATCGATTACGAGAACCGCGTCGCCGTCGTGCAGCCCGGCGTCACCAATCTCGCCATCACCAAGGCCGTGTCCGACCGCGGCTTCTATTACGCCCCCGACCCGTCATCACAGATCGCCTGCTCGATCGGCGGCAATGTGGCGGAGAATTCAGGCGGCGTGCACTGCCTCAAATACGGGCTCACCGCCAACAACGTGCTCGGCATCGAGGTGGCGATGATGGACGGCGAGGTGATCCGCCTCGGCGGCAAGCATCTCGACGCCGAGGGCTACGATCTTCTCGGGCTGATGACCGGCTCGGAGGGCCTCCTCGGCGTCGTCACCGAGGTGACGGTCCGGATCCTGCAGGCGCCGGAGACGGCGCGCGCCATGCTGGTCGGCTTCCCGACCAGCGAGGACGCCGGCAAATGCGTCGCCGACATCATCGGCGCAGGCATTATCCCGGGCGGCATGGAGATGATGGACAAGCCGGCCATCCACGCCGCCGAGGATTATGTCCACGCCGGCTATCCGCTCGACGTCGAGGCGCTTCTGATCGTCGAGCTCGATGGGCCGCATGGCGAGGTGGATCACCTGCTCGGCCTGGTGGAGGCGATCGCCCGTGAGAACCAGGCAAGCACCTTGCGGGTCTCGCGGAACGAGGCCGAACGGCACGCCTTCTGGCTAGGCCGCAAATCCGCCTTCCCCGCCGCTGGCCGCATCTCGCCCGATTATCTCTGCATGGACGGCACCATTCCGCGCAAGCGGCTGCCGGACGTGCTCGCCCGCATGCGCGAGATGTCGGAGCAATACGGCCTTCGCGTCGCCAATGTGTTCCACGCCGGCGACGGCAACCTGCACCCGTTGATCCTCTACGACGCGAACGTCCCCGGCGAGCTGGACAAGGCCGAGGCGTTCGGCGCGGATATCCTGAAACTCTGCGTGGCCGTCGGCGGCGTGCTCACCGGCGAGCACGGCGTCGGAGTGGAGAAACGCGAGCTCATGGGGGAGATGTTCAACGAGGCCGATCTGGCCCAGCAGATTCGGGTCAAGTGCGCCTTCGACCCGCAGCACCTGCTCAATCCCGGCAAGGTGTTCCCCGTGCTGCACCGCTGCGCCGAGCTCGGCCGCATGCACGTCCACAAGGGGCAGGTGGCGTTCCCCGAGTTGCCACGGTTTTGAGGAGGCGGGGATGAACACGCCCGCCAAGCTTGCCGCTTCGCACCTGCTCACTGAGGAGCAGTACCACATCCTCCTCCGCACCCGGCCAGAGGAGGAGCGTTGGCAGCTGATCGACGGAGTTGCAGTCATGATGCCACCCCCGACGCTCCGGCACCAGAAAATCAGCGGGAATCTCTTTCGGCTGTTGAGCAACGCGGTAGATGCTACCCGGCCCGATCTGGCGGTCCTCTACGAATCGGGTCTCAGGATCGAAGGCTTACCCGCCTTTCTGCCCGTTCCCGACCTGCTCGTAGTCGATACGCCCGTCGGCGAGGGCTCCTATGCCGACCGATTCTATCTCACGGCCGAGATCCTGTCGGACTCGAATACGGAAGAGTATATCTCGCTAAAGGTCCAGCGTTATGCGCAGCACCCGGACAACCTCCATTCGCTGATCGTCAGCCAGCGGGAAATCTGCGTCGAGGTCTGGTCCCGAGCCAAGGATTGGAAAGGTTTCGTGCTTCGCTCCGCCGATGACCTTCTGGAACTCCCGGAATTCGGCTTCCGCCGCGAGCTTCGCGACCTTTATCGCGGAACGCCGCTCGCGTGACCTCCACGCTCCGACCTGATACCGCCGAAGGTGTCCTGGAGGCCGTCGCCTGGGCGGCGGCCGAGGAGCGCCCGTTGGAAATCGTCGGCCACGGCTCCAAGCGCGGCGTCGGCCGGCCGGTGCAGGCGGAGTTCACGCTCGACCTCTCGGGCCTGACCGGCGTCACGCTTTACGAGCCCGAGGAGCTGGTGCTCTCCGCTCGCGCCGGGACGCCGCTGGCGGAAATCGAAGCGCTTCTCAAGGACAACAACCAGGCGCTCGCCTTCGAGCCGATGGATTATGGCCCCATTTTCGGGGCCGCTCGCGGCCGCGGCACTATCGGCGGCGTGCTCGCGACCAACGGCAGCGGCCCGCGCCGGCTGAAAGCGGGCGCCGCGCGCGACCACATCCTCGGCATTCACGCCGTCTCCGGCCGTGGCGAGGCGTTCAAGTCCGGCGGCCGCGTGGTAAAGAACGTCACCGGCTACGACCTCTCGAAAGGCCTCGCCGGCTCCTGGGGTACGCTCGCCGTCGTCACCGATCTGACTTTCAAGGTGCTGCCGCGGCCGGAAAGCGCGGCGACGATCGTCATCGCCGGCCTCGATGACGAGACAGCGATCGTCGCCCTCTGCCAGGGAATGGGCACGCCGTGGGAGGTCTCCGGCGCCGCGCATCTCCCAGAAGCGGTCGTCTCCGAAGTTCCCGACGCGGCCTTCGCGGCCGGCGGCAAGGCGGCCACCCTCGTCCGCCTGGAAGGATTTGCCCCGTCCGTCGCCTATCGCGCCGAAAAGCTGAAGGACCTTTTCGCACCGCTCGGCGGGATCGCAATCCTGGAGACCGACGCCTCGGAGGCGTTGTGGCGCTCGGTCCGCGACGCGGAGGTTTTCGAGGCCACGTCCGATCCCCTCTGGCGCGTCAGCGTCGCACCGAATATGGGTCCGGGCGTCGTCGAGGCGCTGAAGGACCTGGGCGACATCCGCTACTTCTACGACTGGTCGGGCGGGCTCCTGTGGATCGAGACATCGGGCGAAGCCGATGACGGCCTCTCCCGCGAGATCCGTCTCGCCGTGGCAGCGGCCGGCGGCGGCCACGCCACCCTGGTCCGCGGCTCGCCGGCGCTCCGCACCGCCATCTCCCCCTTCCAGCCGCAGCCCGAGCCACTCGCCGCTTTGTCGCGCCGGCTGAAGGAGCAATTCGACCCGCGCGGCGTTCTCAATCCGGGGCGGATGTGACGTTTAATGTGCCGCCTACTTCAGGCATTTAGGGAAACAGGTCCGCATATATTCTCTCAATTTTTGTGCATTCCAGCTTCGAAAGGGCTGCGAACTCTTTTCGCTGCGCACGGGAGCTGAGCCTTCCGTGTCCCTGACGCAAGAAATGAAGCAAGAGATCAATCAAACGTTCTGGCATGTCGACAATCGACGTGACCTGGTGATGGAATTTGTCCCTGCTTTCGAGAAACGCAAGTTCTTCGGGCAAATCTTTGTCAACCGCCCGCTCGATGCATCGGAATAGATATTCCGAATGGGCAGTAGCATCGAAATATCTGTAATAGTCAGCAGTGTTATTTTGTACCACTATGTTTCCCCGATCGGTAGATTTCCATCGTATCCAATCCAGCAATGGTCGTGATACGTACTCAAGGACATCCTTGTAACGCGCTACATCGTCCAGAATGACACTCGAAATAGGAAACACAATCTGTTCTGGAGTAAAATACCGCTCTGCGAGAACATGATGCATTAGGAATCGATGTATCCGGCCGTTTCCGTCTTCAAATGGATGGATGTAAACAAAGCCGAAAGCGACGCACGCCGCCGTAAGTACGGGATGCAGGTCGTAGGAAGATGAGACTTTGTTGAAGCGGATAAGACCCCCGAGGAGGTCCTCCAAATC
>JACCSN010000036.1 GCA_013812985.1 Hyphomicrobiales bacterium
AGCAGCTTGGAGCCGACGAAGATTTCCAGCGCCTTCACCTGATGGCTCACCGCAGAAGGTGAAATGCGCAACTCGTCGGCGGCCTTTGAGAGGCTCAGATGGCGAGCCGCCGCCTCGAACGCGCGCAAGGCTGCGAAGGGGGGAAGCTTGCGGGCCACGCGAACCCTTCTCAGCGGGAACTCGATGTCGGAGTTCCGGGCTAATTCTGAACTCGCGACGCGACCAAAGTGGACGAACCGGTCGAGGTAGGCAAGGCCTTACGGGCGTCGCGTCGAGCCGTCGGCCAGCACCTTGCCCGGGTTCATGATCGCCAACGGATCAAGGGCTTGCTCGACGAGGCGCATCAAGGCCAGCGCGACCGGCGGCTCGCTGCGCTCCAGCAGCGCGATCTTCTCCTTGCCGATGCCATGTTCAGCGCTGACCGACCCCCAGCGCCAAAGCGGGCCCGAGCACCGCCTCGGAGAGGCTCTCAGGGAGCCACAGCTCCGCCGACACGGAAACCTCGCGCGGCGGCAAGATCGTGACGTGGAGATTGCCGTCGCCCAAATGGCCGAAAACGCTCTCGCGGCAGCCCGGCGCGACGCGCAGCAGCGCCGACCGGAGCTGGGCAAGGTAGTCCGGGATCAGGGCGATCGGCACGCAAACGTCGTGCGCGACGATCCAGCTGGCGCGTCCATTGGCGTCCGGCAGCGCTTCGCGCAATCGGCGAAAAGCGACGCGCTGCACTTGCGACGCGGCAAACAGTGCCTCGGCGACGAACCCCTCGGCCGCCGCCTCTTCGAGGATCGCATCGAGTTCAGCGGCAGCGAACCCTTCGATCTCGACGAGCACCCAAAATGGGTGCGTGTCGTGGAACGGCGAGCGGAATCCCGGCACTCAGCCCTGCGCGGCAACCCGCCGGTCTCAAGGCTGAACAATGCTCTTGGATTCGATGCTTCCGACGTGCGGTTCCGCGTCATGACCCAAGGTGGGAGCCGATGCGGAAGTTCCGCTCGCCGGGATCTGTGCGGGGGCGGCGAGCAATCGTCGTCCCTACCGCGACACGACTTCGCGGCGCGCATGTTCTTGCAGGATTGCGCTGCAGAATGGGACGAGATTCCAGGCGGCTATCTTCGGGGAAACGTTCATCCCCGCCAAGTTGCGCTCGTGGGAACTAGGTCGCGCGATACTGCTGGATATCTTTTCCTCGTTGATCACGAGACAACGCTGGTAGAAATCCAGCCACGGCCATTGCTCGGTGAGCGAGTTGGAGACTAATACTTCATATGAGCCGCGGCATCTGTGCCGCGGTATCGAATTTCGCCGGATATGGTTTGGAACACCGCGGCCCGGCTCATGTCGGATTGTTCCTCACTTCCGATTTGTCTAGTCTGGTAGATCATTGAAAATGCCGAAGCTGGGGCAGCGATTGGAACGCCTGTGGCTGATCGCGAGGCTTCCTCGACGCGCGCCTGAGAAGGCCGCCGAAGCGGCCTGATTGACTCGATAGAGAAGCGTATGCCAGTGTACACGTGTGCAACAGTTGGGCTCGGCGTCGCAAGAACATGCTCAGATGCGCGCGAATGTCAGCGGCCGATGCCGCAGTATAAAGTTCTGCGCAGGCGCCGGCGACCGCTTTGACGGCCTGACCGCAACAGACGGGGCAAACACGGGAGGATTTCGAGATGAGGAAGCTGGCGACAATGTTGTTGAGGGCAACGGCGATCACGGCGGCGCTTGCCGCCGCCACGGGGGTCGCTGCGGCCAAGGACGTGACGATCGGCGTCTGGTCGGGCGGCAGCGGGCCCAACGACAACTACCGCGTGGACGCGATCGAGATGGCGGCGGACATCTATGAGCGCGAAGCGGCTATCCGCGGGGAAGAGCTGAACATCATTGTCGAGAAGAAGCCCTACCCCACCTGGGACGACTTCAAGCAGGCGCTCACGCTTGCGGCGGAAGCGGGAACCGCCCCCGACATCGTGGTCACCGGCCACGAAGATATCGCGCCCTGGTCGCAATCCGGCCTGATCACGCCGATCGAGGACTACATCGATCTCGATTCCTGGCCGGTCAACGGCATCTACGAGAACCTGATGGAGATCTCCTCCTACGGCGGCGTCGTCTATGGCCTCCCGCAGGACGCCGAAGCGCGGCCGTTCTTCTTCTGGACGCCGCATATGAAGGCGATCGGCTACAGCGACGCCGACATCGAAGCACTGCCCGCCAAGATCCAGGCCGGCGAATACACGCTGGCCAATGTGCTGGAAGACGCCAAGAAGATGCAGGATTCCGGCGCGGTGCAGCCGGGCTACGGCTTCTATCCGCGCCCCGCCAACGGTCCCGATTACTGGCAGTTCTACAAGAGCTTCGGCGGCGAGATGCAGGATGCCTCCGGCAAGCTCGTCCTCGACAAGGCGGCGATGCAGAGGTTCTACCAGTTCTTCGTCGACGCGGTCGAAGCCGGCGTCACCCGCAAGAATCATATCGGCACGCCCAACGACCAGTGGTTTGCGGAAGTGGCGAGCGGCAAGGCCGGCACCTGGCACGGCGGCACCTGGCACTATGCGCGTTACGTCAACCAGGAAGGCCTCACCGACTTCTTCGGCAACGTCCAGTTCTCACTCATTCCCGCCGGCGAGGGGGGCGAAGCCAACACGCTGACGCATCCGCTCGTCTATCTGTTGACCAAGCAAGACAGCGAAGACGAGATGACGACCGCCGCGGAACTGATCAAGATCGCCTCCGAGCCGCGCATCAACACGCTGCATGCGATTAAGTCGGCGCATCTGGGCATCAGCAAGGAACAGTCCAACATCAGCCTCTACAGCGGTGACCGCTGGGCGCGCGAAGCGACCGAGCGCCTGCTGCCGCATGCCAACGCGATGCCCAACAATTCAGACTTCGGCGCCTATTGGAACTCCATGTGGAGCGGGCTGGAAAGCGCCTGGACCGGCCAGAAAACCCCGGAACAGGCCGTCGCCGACGTGGAAACCGAGCTGAAGAGCGCCTTGGGCGACGCGATCATCATTCGCTGAGCTGCCTGCCGGCCGGCGGACACAGAACCGCCGGCCGTCTTCTCCGGAGTTGCGCTCCGGTCGGGAGGGCGCCATGAAGAGTTCAAGGACGCTCGGGCTGGTGTTGATCGCTCCGGCTGTGGTGCTCGTCATCCTTTTCTTCCTTGTGCCGGTCGCGCTCACGGCGGTGTTTTCGTTCACCACCATGAGCACGGCGACCGGCATCACCGGCGGCGCCTACCAAGTCGCGCCGAACACGCTGCGGCGCTTGAGCGATCGTACCGGCATGGATGAGCTGTCCGAGCAGCTGGCGGAGTCGAAATACGTCATCGACGAGCGCGGCCTAGCGGCGCTCGACAGTCTCGACGTCGGCGCCGGCATCGCCGTCGAATTGCGCCGGGATCACCTTGGTGAAGTGTTCGCGACGCGGCGCGAGGCAGAGCGCATGATCCGGGATCTGCGCGACCGTCCACCGACGCGCGAGGTGAAGCGCATCTCCGAGCAATTCAACCGCTCGGTCCTCAACGCCAGGTTCGAATCAAGGGCGGAATTGTTCGCAGCGCTCGGCGCACTCGGGGTCGAGCTGACCGCGCAGGAACAAGATGCCGTCGCTGCGGCTACTTATACCGGCTGGACCTGGACCACCGAGAACTTCCGCCGGATGGTTTCGACGCCGGACACGGTGCGCCGACTCTTCAATACCGTCGTCTATGTCGCCGTCACGCTCGTCCTGTTCAACACCGGTTTTGCTATGCTGCTCGCCATCGCGACCCATTATATGCCGGACGCTTCGGCCGGCACGTTCCGCTCCTTGTGGTTGCTGCCGCGCGTCTCGCCGCCGGTCATCTACGTGCTCTTGTGGAAGTGGCTGGCGTGGGACACCGGGTTCCTCAGCATGTTTTTCGGCCAGTTCGGCGTCCCGTCGCGCAACTGGCTCCTCGATTCCGCTCTCAATGCCTGGGTATTCGTCGTGCTCATCAACGGGTTTGTTGGGGCATCGATGGGCATGCTGATCTTCTCGTCGGCGATCAAGGCCATCCCCAAAGCCCTGTTTCATGCCAGCGAAGTGGATGGCGCGAGCCGCTGGCAGCAGGTGCGGCACATCATCCTGCCGAGCCTCAGATGGCCGATTCTGTTCGTCACCTGCTATCAGACACTGTCGCTTCTGACCTCGTTCGAGCTCATCCTCCTGTCGACCGACGGTGGGCCGGGCGGCGCGACAGAGGTGTGGGCGCTGGCCGCCTACCACACCGCGCTCAACAACTACGCCGGCAATCTCGAATACGGCTATGGGGCAGCAATGGCGCTGATCCTGGTCGTCATCGGCGTTGCCTTGTCGCTGTTCTACCTGCGGCTGTTCAACTATCGCGCGCTCGTCGCCAGACCGCTGATCGAGCAGTAGGACCGGCGATGACAGAGAACTTCCGCGCCTGGCCAGTCATCCTGGCGCTGAGCATCGTCAGCGCGCCGTTGGTGCTGATGTATGTCTATCTCTTCGTCGACACCCTCACCAACTCGCCGCCCGGGTCGCTGGTCCCCGACGAGTTCACGCTGGAGCATTGGGATTTCCTGTGGAGCACGGTGCCCGGCCGGGCGAACATCTGGCGGGTCGCCCTGAACACCCTGATTTTCGCGACAGCGACGACCACAATTGTGCTGACCGTCTCGTCGACGGCGGGCTATGTGCTGTCACGGCTGAACGTGCCGGGCCGCGGCTTCTTCCTCGCCGGCGTGATGGTGCTGCACGCCTTCCCGTCGGTCACGCTCATCATCGCGATCTTCCTCGTGCTGCAAATGGTCGGGCTCTACAATTCCCTGGTCGGCGTGATCCTGGTGAAAGCCGCGCTCGACATGCCCTTGGGCATTTGGATCATGAAGGGCTTCTATGACACGGTGCCGTGGGAAATCGAAATGGCCGGCATCCAGGACGGCGCCAGCCGGTTCACGGTGTGGCGGAGGCTGGTGTTGCCGCAGGTCCGTCCGGCGCTGGTTGCGCTCGGCCTTTTCGCGTTTCTGTCGGGTTGGAGCGAATATATCCTTCCGCAGGTACTCGCCCCAGGCAATAGGGTGCAGGTTCTATCCGTCTATTTGGCCGGGCTGATCGCCGACGACAACAATTTCGATCTGGCGTTGTTTAAATCCGTCGGCGTTTTCTACATCATGCCTGTCATCATCCTCTTCTTCTTCTTCCAAAAACACTTGATGAACATCTATGGCGGGGGAACGAAAGGCTGATGCGCATTCTGCTCGACGAATTCACCAAGAGATTCGGCTCGGTGACCGTCATCGACAGGATGACGCTCGAGATCAGAGACGGCGAGATGCTGGCTCTGCTCGGCCCGTCCGGCTGTGGAAAGTCAACGACTCTGTTCGCGATCTGCGGCATCCACAAAGTGAGCGGCGGACGCATCCTGTTCGGTGATCGCGATGTCACGGGCGTCCCGTCGCAGGACCGCAATGTCGGCGTCGTGTTCCAGTCCTATGCGCTCTACCCGCATATGACGGTCGCCGAGAATATCGGCTTTCCGCTGCAGATCAAAAAGCTGCCGTCGGCCGACATTCGCCGCCAGGTGGGCGAGATGGCAGAACTCGTCCACATCGAGCAATTGCTGGCACGCCGCCCGGCCGAACTGTCCGGCGGCCAACAGCAGCGAGTCGCCCTCGCGCGCGCCCTTGTCCGCAAGCCGAACGTGCTGCTGCTCGATGAGCCCCTGGCCAACCTGGACGCGAAGCTGCGCCTGGAGATGCGCTCGGAAGTCCGCCGCCTCCAGCTCGAAACGAAAATTACCGCCGTTCTCGTCACGCACGATCAGGTCGAGGCGATGAGCATGTGCGACCGGATCGCTATCATGAATGCCGGCGAGATCATTCAAGTCGCGACGCCGACGGCGATGTACCATGATCCCCGCACCGAGTTCGTCGCCGGCTTCCTCGGCAATCCGCCGATCGCCTTTCTGCATGGCACCGTGCTGGACGGCGGCTTTGCGCTTGCAAACAGCGACGTGAGGCTGCCTTTGCCGCAATCTGTGCTGCCCGCCGCCGGCCGGCCCCTTACCCTCGGCATTCGGCCGGAGAATTTTGGACCGGGCGGCGATGTCCCTATCCGCGGACGCGTGTCGTTCGTCGAAACGCAGGGACGGGAGAATCTCTACGATGTGACGCTGACGGACGGCAGCGTGCTGCGCTCAATCCAGCCCGTGCGCGGGGATGTCGCCGTCAATGACGAGGTCGAATGGGGCGTGACCGGCGAAAAGCTCTTCGTTTTCGACGAGAACGGAGTCCGGCTGTGACGGAGATGGGCCGTGCCGCATTCGCCGCCCGCT
>JACCSN010000049.1 GCA_013812985.1 Hyphomicrobiales bacterium
CCTGATGACGATCATCTTGCAGGGCAGCCAGAGCTTTGGCCTCTCGCGCCTCAGCTTGCCGTATCTGTTCGGCACCGTCGCCACATCGGATCGGCGCTGGGCCGTTTTTCTGGGCTATGGCTTCTACACGGCAGGAGGCTCGCTCTTCGCGCTGCTCTACTTTCTGGTCTTCGCCAGCATCGGTGATGCAACCTGGAGGCTCGGAGCCGTCATGGGCGCCCTGCACGGGTTGGCGCTGCTTACCATGCTGACGGTCGCGCCGCAGCTCCATCCGAGGATCGCCTCGGAGTATGACCCGCCGGTCGCCACCAGACGGTTGGAGCCGCCGGGGTTTCTGGGCCTCAACTACGGCCCCCGGACGCCGCTGACGACCATGCTTGGCCAGGTCGTATACGGCGCGGTTCTCGGCGGGTTTCTGCCCGTCGGTTGACGTTTGGGCGCTTGCTTCCGGGTCTGCCGCTGTCTCCTCAAGGCAGGGTGGAGCGACTACGTGCGGCGCGGGAGAACCGCTCGATCTCGCGCCGCTCCTCCTCCAACCCGCCGATCGCCACAGGCCGGTCGGCGCGGCGATACCAGTAGCCGGCATTGGCGAGGTCACCCTCGACGCGATGCAGATGCGCATGCATCCAGGCGGCTTCAGGCGAGGGATCGTCCTGCACCAGTTCATGGGCGGCGTTCCAGTCGCCGGAACTCAGGAGCGCGAGAGCTTGGCTGACAGTCATTTTGCTGTTCCTTTTGTCCGGTCATAGCGCAACAGAAGCGCAGCTATGATTTCGCGCATTGAGATCGGAGTTGATCCCCCGGTGGCGCCCGCCGCGCCAAAGCAGTCCTGCTTCGTCGGCTGTAGGCTCGCGAACGATGCTCTACGAGAAGCACAAGCAGGACTTCGTTCTGCGGAGAAATACCACAGAGCAGCCGGAAATCCCCGATTCTAAGTTTCCGTAGGCGCAAGATCGTCCCGCCGCGGCTGTAACGGGCGAAAAGCGATTGCGTGTCCTGCAACACCGCATTTATGCGCTTCTGTAATGACTTATCCGGCGCGGCAAATTCCTTCAGGCGGCCAGATGCCATCAATCCTCAAGGCCAATGTCCCGCATCGCCTGATCGTGCGGAAGTGTTTGCACCAGTCCGTCCTGAATGTCTTGAAGGCGCTTTATTGCGACTGGCGCACTCTCCAGTTCGTCTAAGCGTTCCAGGATTGCCTCCAAGGCAATCTCTTCGGCCGATTCCCGCCCGGGTATTGAAACACGGCTTAAGCGTTCGGCCGTTTGCGGATCAAGACGGATCACCAACTCACGCACAGCGTCCTCCTGAAGAACAAGCTAGCCGAATCCGAGCGATCTTACCACCACTGCTCCGGCGCGAAACGCCCCGCCGCGTCCTCGATCACCTGCCCCGCCCGGAACAAGGTCGCCTCGTCGAATGGCCGCCCGATTAGCTGCAGCCCCATGGGCAGGCCGGATGCGTCGAGCCCGGCCGGAACGGCGATCGCCGGCAGCCCCGCCATGTTCACGGTGACGGTGAAGATGTCGTTCAAGTACATCTCCACGGGATCGCCGCCGCCCTTCTCGCCAATGCCGAAAGCGGAGGACGGTGTCGCCGGAGTCAGGATCGCGTCGATCCCGGCGGCGAAGACGTCCTCGAAATCGCGCTTGATCAGCGTGCGGACTTTTTGCGCGCGGAGGTAATAGGCGTCGTAATAGCCAGCCGAGAGCACATAGGTGCCGATCAGCACGCGGCGCTTCACCTCGCGGCCGAAGCCGGCGGCGCGAGTCTTCTCATACATGTCCAGGATGTCGTCGGCCGGGATGCGCAGGCCGTAGCGGACGCCATCATAGCGCGCGAGATTGGACGAGGCTTCCGCCGGCGCCACGATGTAATAGGCCGGCAGCGCATATTTCGTGTGCGGCAGCGAGATGTCGACGATCTCCGCGCCGGCTTCGCGATACCAGCGGATGCCCTCCCGCCAGAGATCCTCGATCTCCTCCGGCATGCCGTCCATGCGGTATTCGCGCGGTATGCCGAGCTTCAGGCCGCGGACGCTTTCGCCGATCGCCGCTTCGTAACCCGGAACATCGACATCGGCCGAAGTCGTGTCCTTCGGGTCGACGGAGGCCATCGATTTCAGAAGGATCGCGGCATCGCGGACCGTCCGGGCGATCGGGCCGGCCTGGTCGAGCGAGGAAGCGAAGGCGACGACGCCCCAGCGCGAGCAGCGGCCGTAGGTCGGCTTGATGCCGACCGTGCCGGTGAAAGCGGCGGGCC
>JACCSN010000097.1 GCA_013812985.1 Hyphomicrobiales bacterium
ACCGCCCGTGCCGGAATGCCGGTGAACCTGATGATTTCGTCGACCTCAATGGGCGTCGGCCCAAGCGCTTCCACGATGCGGGCCCGTTCGCTCTCCGCCGGCTCCGAGATGGGAACGTCGGAGACCGGCGCACTGAGCGCGCCTCGAACCTCAGGCGGCTCCTCCAACATGGGCGCAATGGCCTCGACGATGTCGCGCGATTCAGTGACGATGCGCGCACCCTGCTTGAGGAGGTTGTTGCTCCCGGTCGCGCGCGGGTCGAGCGGCGAGCCTGGCACGGCAAGCACTTCGCGGTTCTGCTCCAACGCCAGGCGAGCGGTGATCAACGATCCGGAACGCTCAGCCGCCTCCACGACCACGGTCGCCAGCGACATCCCGGCGATGATCCGGTTGCGGCGCGGGAAATCGCGCGCCCGCGGCGCCCAGCCGAACCGCATCTCGCTCACGCCGCAACCCTCCGAGCCTATGATCCTGTCGAAAAGAGCTGCATTTTCCGGCGGATAGATGTTGTCCAGGCCGCCCGCGAACACCGCGATCGTCCCGTCGGTCAAAGCGGCTTCGTGAGCGGCGGCGTCGATGCCGCGAGCCAGCCCGGAGATCACCACGAACCCGGCCTCGCCCAATCCTTTCGCCAGGAGCGTCGCCATCTTCCGGCCGGCCACCGACGCGTTCCGCGCCCCGACGATCGCCACGGCGGGAGTAGTCAGATGCTTCACCGCGCCACGGACGGCGAGCAACGGCGGCGGCGCATCGGCGTGGCGCAGCCATGGCGGATAGAGCGGCTCGCCTAACCCCACGAAACGGGCGCCGATGCGCACGGACGCCGCCATTTCGTCCGCCGCTTCGCCAGGCGTTGCAACGCGGATGGCGCGGCTCGCCCCGCCGCGCCTCGACAGGTCGGGCAACGCATCCAGGGCGGCCTGGGCCGAGCCGAAATGATTGATGAGGCTGCGGAACGTAGCCGGGCCGACATTCTCGCTGCGAATGAGGCGCAGCCATGCAAGTCGCTGCTCCTCGGTGAGCGGGACGCCGCCGGCGGCGACGGGGCTGGCGGCGGCCGGCGCTCTTTTCATGCCCGCCCGATCCGGGCTTCCTCGCCCGCCATCAGCCGCTTGAGATTGTCCTTATGGCGAGCCCAGACGATGACGGCGAGGATGGCGACGAGGAGAGCTGTATTGGTTCGCCCGAACAGCAGCAATACGACAGGCGCGGCCGCGGCGGCGATGAGAGCGGAGAGCGAGGAATAGCGGGTCAGGGCCGCCGTGCCGATCCAGATCACCGCCGTGAGGATCATGGTGGGCCAATGCAGCCCAAGGAGGATGCCGAGGAACGTGGCGACGCCCTTGCCGCCCTTGAAGCGGAGCCAGACCGGGAAGCAATGGCCGAGGAAGGCGGCGAAGCCGGCGGCCAGGGCGGCGGTAGGACCCCAGCGGGCGGCGATCAGCACGGCGGCCGTGCCCTTCAAGGCATCGAGGATCAGCGTCGCGGCGGCGAGACCCTTGCGCCCGGTGCGCAGCACGTTGGTCGCGCCGATGTTTCCCGAGCCGACATTTCGGATGTCGCCAAGCCCGACCATACGGGTCAGCAGGAGGCCGAAGGGGATGGAGCCGAGCAGATAGCCCAGGAGCACGGATGCAAGCCACAGACGCCAGGCGGTTTCTAGGCTGTCCGGCTCTGGCATGATTGCCGCTCCTAAAGCATCAATCGTATCCAAGCACGATTCGGCCGGCAATCGTTGCAAGCAGCCTTTAGGTCGGGAGTTGAATGGACACCCCTGCCGCGAACGACTGGCCCGGTCCCGAGGCGTTCAATCAGCCGCCGCCGTTTGGCGGCATCAACCTGTTCGAAGCCGATCCGCTGGTCGCCTCGGCCGTTTCGGGCTTTCCCGATCAAGTCCGGCAGGATCTCTCCGAGATCGGCGCGTTCTGGGGCTCGCACGAGGCGCGCGAGCTGGCGCGGCTGGCCAACCGCCACGCGCCGGAGCTGGACCGCTATGACGCTGGCGGCCGGCGCATCGATCAGGTCAATTTCCATTCGGCCTATCACGCGCTGATGTGCCGCTCCATGCTGGCCGGCCTGCATTGCTCGATCTGGGATCGCGGCGAGGCGGAGGCCGGACTGCGGCATCGCGCCCGCGCCGTGCGGATGTATCTGACGGGGCAGACGGAGGCCGGGCATCTTTGCCCGATGGTGATGACCAACGCCGCCCTGGCGAGCCTTCAAGCCGAGCCGGACCTTCTGGCGACCTGGGCGCCGCGTATCGGGTCGCGGAGCTACGACCGCAATTTCCGCCCGGCGGCGGTGAAGCGGGCGGTCACCATCGGCATGGGGATGACGGAGCGGCAGGGGGGCACGGATGTGCGCGCTAATCTCACGAGCGCCGAGCCGGGCGCCGACGGGCTTTATTCGCTCACCGGGCACAAATGGTTCTTTTCCGCGCCGATGTCGGACGCCTTCATCGTGCTGGCTCAGGCTCAGGCCGGGCTCACCGCCTTTCTGCTGCCGCGCTTCCTCCCCGACGGGACCGTGAACGCGATCCGGCTGGAGCGGCTGAAGGACAAGCTGGGCAACCGCTCCAACGCCTCGGCGGAGGTGGAATTTCAAGGCGCGGGGGCGTGGCGGGTGGGGGCGGAGGGGCGGGGGATCGCGACGATTCTGGAGATGGTCACGCTGACGCGGCTCGATTGCGCCGTCGCCTCGGCCGGGCTGATGCGCGCGGGCTTCGCCGAGGCCGTGCATCACGTCCGCCATCGGTCGGCCTTCGGCAAGAAGCTCGTCGACCAGCCGCTGATGACCCGCGTCCTGTCCGACATGGCGCTCGACCTGGCGGCGGCGCTGGCGTTGGCGCTCAGGCTGGCGGAGGCGTTCGACCGGGCCGACAAACAGCCGGGGGAGGCGGCTTATGCCAGGCTGATGACGCCGGCGGTGAAATACTGGATCTGCAAGTCGGCGCCGGCCTTCCTGTTCGAGGCGATGGAGTGCCTGGGCGGCAACGGCTATGTCGAGGCGAGCGCGCTGCCTAGACTCTTTCGGGAGGCGCCGGTGAATGCGATCTGGGAGGGTTCCGGCAACGTCATGGCGCTCGACGTGGTGCGGGCGCTGAAGGGGGAGGGGGTGCTCCCGCAGGCGCTGGAGACGATCGGCTCGGAACTCGGGCCGGGGGCCAAGGCGGCGGTCGACGTGCTGTCGGCGGCGGCGCGGGTGGCGGTGCAGGATCCCGGCTCGGCCCGCATCCTCACCGAACAGCTGGCGCTGACGGCCGCCGCCGCGGCGCTCCGCCGCGATTTCCCGCCGGCCTTCGCCGACGCCTTCATCGAGACCCGGCTCGGCCGCTCCTGGCGGGCGACCTACGGGATGCTCGACGGGCGCTTCGATTCGCGGGCGCTGATCGATTATGTAGCGCCAGCGACGCAGTAGGCGCGGCCGGCTCCCTCTCCCCCTCGTGGGGAGAGGGCTGGGGTGAGGGGTGATGCCGGACACGGCGCACGTCGAGCCTGCGGCGGACGACCCCGCCCCACCCGAAGTCGGGCTTGCCCGACTTCGCTCGTGGTGTCCCAACTCGGGCAAGCCCGAGTTGGGCGGGGAGGGGGACGCGCTTAATTGTCCCGCCGCCGGGATTTGGCGCGGGTTATAGGAATTGGTTTCGGTCCTCCTCCCTTCGACAGGCTCGTGCCGAGGAGGGTGGCGGGGCGCATTGAAAGCACCTCCGAGTATCTAGTCTATGGCGCTCCCGAAGCGCCCCGCGCGGCGATGTCATCCCCCGACTCGTCCGCGCTTCTCGGGCGGGGAGCGATCCTCAAGCGCGCGGACCGCCTCGCGGCGACGTCCGCTCACCCGTCTCGCTCCCGCCGGATACAGCCATCATACCGTGGCGGCGAGCTCCCTTGTGGAGCCCACGGGCGGACCCTTCCGGGGTTCGCATCCTTAAAACCTTTCTCTGCTGGATGAACTAGTTACACTCGGCTTTGTCCAACCGGGTCGACCGGCTGGACAAAGCCTGTTCACGCTCCGCCCCGATCTGAAGGTCAATGGCTTTGCGAGCGAGGCGCTCCTGGTCTGCGGCGGCCGTATATCGGGCGACCTCCGACAAGCTCTTGTGGCCGGTGATGGCCTTGATCTGCTCTGTCGAGCATCCAGCATTAGCGAGCCGGGTCGCAGCCGCTTTGCGGAGGCCATGCGCTGAGCATTCCGGCAAGCCGGCCTCGTCGCATTGGCGCCGGAACCACGCGCCGAAACCAGTCGACGAGAACGGCGCGCCGCGATCCGTCAGCAAGAACGTGAGGTTGTGTTTTGGGACAGCCCCGAGCACCCGTGTCAGTTCCGGGTGCATGGGAATCAGGAGTACCTTGTCGGTCTTGGCCTGCCGCACGGAGATCTGGTCGTTGCGAACGTGCTGCCAGCCCATTCGCATCACGTCGCTTCGCCGCTGAGCCGTGTAGAGCAGGAGGGTGAAGGCTAGGCGCGCCTTAGAGCCGATGGGATGCTGCACCTCGAAGCGGGCAATCTCGTCCTCGCTCCAGGTGTGAAAGCCCTCGCCACGGCTCTTGAACCGCTTGATACCTGCAGCCGGGTTCTGCTCAATCATGCCAACATCGACGGCGACGGCGAGCATGAGGCGGAGCACCT
This sequence comes from Hyphomicrobiales bacterium, assembly GCA_013812985.1. The sequence goes on from JACCSN010000097.1 coordinate 4,627, forward strand.
TCAGGAGCGTGTTGGCGCTTTCCGGCGTGGCCGCTTTCGCGCAGATGATTGCCTTGATATGCTGTCGGCCGAGATGCTTCAGCGGCTTGTCGCCGTGCTCTCTGCGAAAGCCCTCGATCGTTCTGCGCCTGCTCTTTTGAGTGCTGGCCTTGAGGTTCCGAAATTCAGGTGAACGGTAATAAAGAACGGCTAGGGCATTGAATGAGCCGGGCCGGGTACGCTCGGCGCCAATGTTGCTGGCCGCTGCCTTCACCCCATCCAGCGCCGTCGCATACTGGCGCAAGAAGTCTTCTGACCACGGCGTGCCGGTAAGGTATGTCGAGAATCCGCCCAAGCGAAAACGGACACGCTTCCGCCCGTGCCGGTCTTCATTCCAGCAACAGTACTTAGGAAGACCGCTTCTTGTCCGTATCATTTAGCACTCCGTCCCAAGGGTTTTGTTCATGAATAATTGAGTCTAGGTTTTCTTCAACCATCGAATGGACAGTGATTTTGCCTGAAGACGAGTCGATTTCAAACCGAGATACAGAAAATCCGGCTTTGGACGCTGCTTTCAAGGCTCGGGATACATCAGCTTGAGAAAATGATGAGGGCCGGCTCATCAACTTTCTCCTACCGACCTCGGCTGCCTCGCTTTGCACCGGGCCCGATCTGTTCCCAAACCACCCTGGGACCTTGGGCGGTGCGGCTGATTCGGTCCGGGTGGGTTCGCCATCAGCGGCACATTCAGCCGCTTGAAATAGCTCGCAACGGCGCGGCTCTGCCGATCCCCTTGGTGATATGCTGCAAGGGCGCTCCGATTCCCGTCAAGGAGCATGACAAGAGCGACCCGCGAAACCTTATAGGTGCCTACAATCTTACGGCCGATCCCGTGTATCGGAATCCAGCGTCGAATGGTTTCACACGACGCATCAGCGTTTCTCGCCGCGTTCGAGACAGACATCGCTTCTTCGCGGCAATAAGGCTGCAAGATGCAGCGCGCCTCAAATTGTATCTTTGAATTTCCCATCTACCGTCTCCCGCTCCGCAAACGCTATTTAAGTCGGTCGGGCCCGCAGTAGGTCCCGCAGACGCGGCCAGCTTTAGCTGACAGGGGGGTGGGGCCGAATTCAGCGGTTCATGCAGAACCGCCAGCCCAGCGACGGCACTCCTATTCGGAGCGTGAGACCTGATACCGCAAATGTGGTTCATCTTGCAAGAGGACGGCTATTGATTAATTGCCGTTCTTCGGCTGCTAGGATTCCGATTCTGGTCTAAGGAGATGTGAGT
>JACCSN010000106.1 GCA_013812985.1 Hyphomicrobiales bacterium
GCGCGGAGATTGGCGCGGGCGCTCATATAGGCAACTTCGTCGAGATCAAGCAGGCGAGCGTGGAGGAGGGGGCCAAGGTCAACCACCTCACCAATATCGGCGACGCCCGAATCGGCGCGAAGGCCAATATCGGCGCCGGGACGATCACCTGCAATTACGATGGCGTTAGAAAGCACCGCACGGATATCGGCCGCGACGCCTTCATCGGCTCTAATTCCGCGCTGGTTGCCCCTGTCACGATCGGCGACGGCGCTTACGTCGCCTCCGGCAGCGTCATTACCGAAAATGTGGAGAAGGACGCGCTCGCCATCGGCCGCGGCCGCCAGGTGAACAAGCCCGGCCGGGCGGCTGAGCTGCGGGCGAGGCTCAAGGGCGGCTAGACACATGAATTTTGAAGAACCGATAACGTACTCCGAGACCCATGCGCTCTGGCTCGGGTTACGAGCAGGGTGGCGTGTGCCACTTAGTCAACCGGCCGATCCTTCCGTATGAGAGTTTTTCGTCGACAAGCGCAGGACCGATGCGTCGGGCTCGAACTCAAAGACGATCGCATCATCATCATTGTCGAGACCCTTGGGGTCTATCCGCATTCCTGAGATCGTATTCCCTCTAGCTAACAGTTTTCCGAATAGGTTCTCGCCGGGGTCAAATCCGGTTAGCTCGCAAAAGCGTTCATGGGTGATCCGCCCAGCTAGAAGGTCGAGCAGTGCCCGCGCGGATATTCTGACCGTGTAATCCATTCCGTTCCACGCCATCGAAGGACCTATATACCAGGGGCGTGCCTCCGGAGAGAAAGCGCCTTGCTGCTGGAGAGATCGTGCTTGATATCCCTCCCATCGAGGCCGGGGAAGATGGCTCGCTAATCGGTCTAGCCCCACGAGGTCAAACTTCCTGCCAGGCTTCAGAAAGTAGGTGATGTTCCAGCGGATCTCTTGCCGTACTTCGAATATCCGGTGACGCTCCCGGAGCGGCGAAAACACGCATACGATATCGATGTTCGTGCCGGACTGATTGAGGAAGTGCTGGATGATTGAGCCTCCGGAGATCACACGTCGCATCGGATCGCGGTCTGCAAGGCGGCGGAGCAATGTTGACCCGGCGTCGGCAAGAAGGAGGCACCGGATATCCTGGATAGCAGTATTGCGAAGCTGGTGATTTTTGGTGTCCAGCGTGGTAGCAAGAGGGTTGTCAACGAGCGAATAGGCTTCGGGTGGCATAGAGCAGTGGAAGTTGTTTCCATGATTCTGTTTCCGATTCTTCCATTCAATCAACACATCGATTTGGTCATTTGTAATCCGGAGAGGAGTTCCTGGTTCCTGCAACCGTACCCAGCTGAACCCAATCCGCAATAACTCTGCGCATGTTATCGTCGAGTCCAAAGTCGCGTACTACACGTCGTCGGCGGTAGTACGCTCCGTTTATGTAGCCACTCTCCTCTGCGAATCTGTAATATAGATATGAACCGGACCTGCGTTTAATCTTACTCGCGTGATCTGATATTAGCCGTGAGGCCCTCCTCATATCCTCCTCGCCCGACAAACTGGCGTCGGAAACCGCGGCAATTTCAATGAAGGCTGAGAGACCGGGGAAAAGACCCTCGGAGTAAGCGTCGGGAACGCGACCGGTGCCGAACCACTCGGGCTCAATCTCTATCTCCCCCAGCCGAGACAATGCCCACAATAACGCCAGTTCCATTTCGGCCGGAAGCGCTTGATCTGCCCGTTTGTCCTCCAAGCGTCCAAGAAGGTCAGCAGCCTTCGAGCGCGCGAGATGGGGTGACAGCTCATCCAGCATTGCTTGTAGGCGACGACGGGCGAAAATGGGCATGGGCACAAAAATGGCGGCCGGCGGGCAGAATTCCAAGTCTGTGTATGGTCATGGCAACGGAGTTGAGGAACTCAAACCGGCAGCGGAGCGGACCTACGGGCGAACCCTCCCGATCCCGTTAAGACCCTGCCCGTATTTTAGTGATACCCTCAAGAATGATTTTGAGTTCCGCTCGCCGTTGCGCATACGTAAAGCGGCGGTTGGGGCGCTCGCGAGGGACAATTAAATGTGCGGCATCGTCGGGATCCTGAGCAGTGAGCCGGTTGCCCCCCTTATCGTGGACGCGCTGAAGCGGCTGGAATATCGCGGCTATGATTCGGCCGGCGTCGCCACGCTGGAATCCGGCCGGCTGACCCGCCGGCGCGCCGGCGGCAAGCTCGTCAACCTGGAGGCGCGGCTGAAGGCCGAGCCGCTCGCCGGCACCGCCGGGATCGGTCATACGCGTTGGGCGACCCACGGCGCGCCGACCGAATCGAACGCGCATCCGCACGCCACCGAGCGCGTCGCCATCGTCCACAACGGCATCATCGAGAATTTCCAGGCCTTGAAGCGCGAAATCCGCGCCGCCGGCCGCGAATTCTCCAGCGATACCGACACCGAGGTCGTCGCCCACCTGATCACCATGGCGCTGGACCGCGGCCTGAAGCCTGTCGAGGCGGTGGCCGAGACGCTGAAGCGGCTGGAGGGCGCCTTCGCGCTCGCCGTCCTCTTCGCCGGCGAGGAGGATCTTCTGGTCGCGGCGCGGCGCGGCAGTCCGCTCGCCGTCGGCCACGGCAAGGGCGAGATGTTCCTCGGCTCCGACGCCATCGCGCTCTCCCCCTTTACCGACGCCATCACCTATCTGGAGGACGGCGACTGGGCGGTGGTGACGCGGAACTCCGTCCAGATCTTCAATGACCAGGACGTGAAGGTCGAGCGGCCGATCATCCACGCCGTGGCGGCGAGCCTCACCGTCGACAAGGGCAACCACCGGCATTTCATGCTGAAGGAGATCTACGAGCAGCCGGAGGTGATCTCCCACACCCTCGCCCACTATATCGATTTCACCGCCTGCCGTACGGTGCTTCCGAAAAGCGCGCCGATCGATTTCTCCCGCCTGAACCGGCTGGCGATGTCGGCCTGCGGCACCGCCCATTACGCCGGGCTCATCGGCAAATACTGGTTCGAGAAGATCGCCAGGCTGCCGGTCGACATCGATATCGCCTCGGAGTTCCGCTACCGCGAATCGCCGCTCGACCCGAATGGGCTGGCGCTGTTCATCTCGCAATCGGGCGAGACCGCCGATACGCTGGCCTCGCTGCGATATTGCCTGGGCGCCGGCCAAAAAATCGGCGCGGTGGTCAACGTGCCGACCTCCACGATCGCGCGCGAGGCCGACTACGTGCTGCCGACGCTGGCCGGCCCGGAGATCGGCGTCGCCTCCACCAAGGCCTTCACCTGCCAGCTCACCGTGCTCTTCGCGCTCGCCGTGGCAGCGGCGCGCCAGCGTGGCGCCATTTCGGCGGCGGAGGAGGAACGCCTCGTCACGGCGGCCATAGAGGCGCCGCGCCACGCCGCGCACGCCTTGAAGCTGGAAGACGAGATCGAGGCCCTCGCCAAGGAACTCGCCAAGGCGACCGACGTGCTCTATCTCGGCCGCGGCACGTCCTATCCGCTCGCCATGGAGGGCGCGCTGAAGCTCAAGGAGATCTCCTACATCCATGCCGAGGGCTATGCAGCGGGCGAGCTGAAGCATGGGCCGATCGCGCTCATCGACGAGTCCATGCCGGTGATCGTCATCGCCCCGCATGACGCGCTGTTCGAGAAGACGGTATCGAACATGCAGGAGGTCGCCGCGCGCGGCGGCCGCATCATCCTCATCACCGACGCCAAGGGCGCCGAGGAAGCCCAGATGAAAACGATGGCGACGCTGGTCCTGCCCGACATGGCGCCGGAAATCG
>JACCSN010000145.1 GCA_013812985.1 Hyphomicrobiales bacterium
ACGGACAGCTTCCGCCAAACAGCGATACCCGCGTCACCTCCGGCGACAAAGGCGGAACCTCGATATGGTCGTAAGCCTCGCACAGCATCTGCGGCGCGGCCGAGACATCGGCCCCGCAATGCGGGCGAACGTTTGCCTTGACCTCGGCGCGGCGGGTCGGATCGGGGCAAAGCGCCCGGCTCGCCCCCGCATGCGGCTTGCCCTTCGGCCGGGCGGCCGCCGCCGACGGCTTGTATCCCTGCGATGGCGGCTGGCTCGAATTGTCCGGCGTCTTCGGCGGCAGGCCGAGCTTGTCTGTAATACAGGGAACAATGAATAGAAGTTCCCAACGATCAATTTCATCATCCCCTTTTAATCGAACGTAGGAGTTCATCGCCACAAGCCAATGTGTATACATGCTAATAGATAAGCTGATGTCTTGTGAAAAATCAGTAAAGAAAATTAGCCTGGGTAGCTGCCATCTCTTGCGTTCTACTCGTCTAAATATCAGAACTGTAAATAGGCCGAAAATCAAAAGAGACAGAAGGTCCGTGAAGGCTCCGGAAACAACATTCTCCCAGACGCCGTCTGAGACGCCCAGAGGGCCCTCGTCGGTGAGGAGGATGCGAGAAAGCGCTGCAATGAACCCCTGCTCTGCCGCATCAGATTCCATGACACCCTCCAATAGGGCTAGGCTTTACTTACATTACGCGACTGTCAACTCTTCCGGTCGTGCGTTAACGCGAAGCAGCTGTCCGTGCCAGTTCGCCAAGCTTCAAGACCGTGTTCCAGTTGCGCGCCGTCGTCGCGACTTCCAAAGTGCGGTCGATGATGGGCGGCAGCTTGGACGTCCCGAACCCCTCCGGGGCGTGGAAGTAGAGCACCTTGCCCTTGACCACGACGCGTTCGGACGCCGCCGCCCTGGCGGCGAGCGCCTGGACCGCTTCCCTGGACGGCTCCGCCTCAAGCGCGAAGGCGTGCAGCGTCGTCGGTCTGTCCACCGCTTCCGGAAAGGGATTCTGGGCGATGAAGTCCCCCCATTCCTGGCGGGTCACGACGAAAATGCTTTTCGAGAAGCCGAGTTTCTTCCCCACGATCGCCGCCACGCGCGCCTTGACCTCATCCGCGCTCAGACCGGAGGCCAGCACGACATTGCCGCTCGCGATATAGGTCGCCACGGAACGGAAACCGGCCTCGGTGAGCGCCTCCCGCAAAGGTTTCGTCGGCAGCTGGGTCGCGCCGCCGACGCCGCGAAACAGGACGATGAAGGTCTCTCCAATCATACGACCAACGACATCTTATGCTCCCGCTTTGCAGGGTCGGAAACGCAATCCCATATGAGCTCCAACAAACAGGGACGGGGCCGGCGCTCGGGAGACGAGGCCGGCTCCGTCCGCTGAAGGAGCGTCTCTTTGTCAGAACAATCCCCTTATGCCCCCTGGCACGGCACGACCATCGTGACTGTCCGCAAGGGCGGCAAGGTCGTGGTGGCCGGCGACGGCCAGGTCAGCCTCGGCCAGACGGTGATCAAGCACAATGCCCGAAAGGTCCGCACGCTGGCCAAAGGCGAGGTGATCGCCGGCTTCGCCGGCGCCACCGCCGACGCCTTCACGCTGCTGGAGCGGCTGGAGGCGAAGCTGGAGCAATATCCCGGCCAGCTAATGCGCGCCAGCGTGGAGCTCGCCAAAGACTGGCGCACCGACCGCTACCTGCGCCGTCTGGAAGCCATGATGATCGTCGCCGACAAGGCGACGACCCTGGTCCTTACCGGCACCGGCGACGTGCTGGAGCCGGAGCACGGCGTCGCGGCGATCGGCTCGGGCGGCAATTACGCGCTCGCCGCGGCGCGCGCTTTGGCCGAAACGGACATGGATGCCGAGGCGACTGCTCGCCACGCCATGCGGATCGCCTCGGAAATCTGCGTCTACACCAACTCGAACGTGATCGTGGAGGCTCTCGATGCCGATCGCTAGTTTTGCTTTGAAATCCGGTCCGGCGCCCCAGATCGCGGAAAATTCCGCCGCCAAGTCGGAGAGCAGGACCGAAACATTCTCGCCGCGCGAGACCGTGTCGGAGCTCGACCGGTTCATCATCGGCCAGAACGACGCCAAGCGCGCCGTAGCGATCGCCTTGCGCAATCGCTGGCGGCGCCAGCAGCTCACCGGCTCGATGCGCGAGGAGGTTTTGCCGAAGAACATCCTGATGATCGGCCCGACGGGCGTCGGCAAGACGGAGATCGCCCGCCGCCTGGCAAGACTAGCCAACGCGCCGTTCATCAAGGTGGAGGCGACCAAGTTCACCGAGGTCGGCTATGTCGGCCGCGATGTGGAACAAATCATCCGCGATCTGGTGGAGGCCGGCATTTCGCTGGTCAAGGAGGAGAAACGCCGCGAGGTGGAGGCCAAAGCCCACGCCTCGGCCGAGGAGCGCGTGCTCGACGCGCTGGTCGGCAGCCATGCCAGCCCGACGACGCGTGACTCCTTCCGCAAGCGGCTCCGCGCCGGCGAGCTCGACGACAAGGAGATCGAGATCCAGGTCAAGGACAGCTCCAGCCCGATGGGCGCCTTCGAGGTGCCGGGCATGCCGGGCGCCTCGATCGGCGTCATGAATGTCGGCGAGATGCTCGGCAAGGCGCTGGGCGGCGGCCGCACCAAGGCGCGCAAGGTCTCCGTGGCGGAGTCCTACAAAACCCTGATCGAGGAAGAGG
>JACCSN010000204.1 GCA_013812985.1 Hyphomicrobiales bacterium
GGCCCGAGGAATTCGATCCCGTCGAGGAGACGCCCGATCCGGCCGATTTCCTCTATATCGGCGAATTGCGCGACCTGAAGGGCGTTGGCGTTCTTCTGAACGCGCTCCTGGCGCTGAAAGCTGAGAATTACGCGGCGCGCGTCGTGCTGGTCGGCTCCGGAACGGCCGAGGACATGGAGCGCTACCGGCGGATGGCCGAACCGCTCGGAGACCGCATGGCCTTCCTCCCACCGATGCCGGCGCGGCGGGCGTTCGCCCTGGCCCGCAACGTCGTGGTTCCCTCGCTGGCGGAATCGATGCCCTATATCGTGCTGGAAGCCGCGGCCGCGGGCCGCCCCCTTCTGGCGACCGATGTGGGCGGCATCCCCGAGATCCTGGACGGCCCGCGTGAGCAGCTCCTGCCGCCGGGCGATGCGGGCGCGCTCGCCGAGGCGCTGCGGCTCGCCTTGCGCCAGCCGCAGCGGATGACGGCGGAAGCTTCGCCGCGGCGGGACCGCATGAAGCAAAAATTTTCTCTCTCCGTGATGGCGGGACGGGTCGAAGGCATCTACCGCACCGCGCTGGAAAGGTTTAAGGAGCGCCCGGCGAATTCGGCCATGGAGGCCGACTTCTCCCGCTGATTCGGCGCGAAGCCGGGCTGCCGCAATGCCGCCCCGCTTTGCTGATCATCAGGGTTCCTGGCGCTAGCTCACCTCAGCAGTTCATCCCCCATGTCCGACCGTCTGTCACATCTGGAACGGCTTGAAGCCGAAAGCCTGCACATCATCCGCGAGGTCGCGGCGGAGTGCCGCAACCCGGTGATGCTCTACTCCATCGGCAAGGATTCGTCGGTGATGCTGCATCTGGCGCGCAAGGCCTTCCATCCGGCGCCGCCGCCGTTTCCGCTGATGCATGTCGATACGACCTGGAAGTTCCGCGACATGTATGCGTTCCGCGACCGCATGGCGGGCGAGGCGGGCATGCGGCTCATCGTCCACCACAATCCGGAGGGGCTCGCCGGCGGCATCAACCCGTTCGATCACGGGCCGAACCACACCCGCATCTGGAAGACCGAGGGCCTGAAGCAGGCGCTCGACCTCCACAAGTTCGATGCGGCCTTTGGCGGCGCCAGGCGCGACGAGGAGAAGAGCCGCGCCAAGGAGCGCATTTTCTCGTTCCGCTCGGCGAGCCATGCCTGGGACCCCAAGAACCAGAGGCCGGAGCTTTGGCGGCTCTACAACACGCGCGTCAATGACGGCGAATCCATGCGTGTCTTCCCGATCAGCAATTGGACCGAGCTCGACATCTGGGCCTATATCCTGCGGGAGCGCATCCCGATCGTGCCGCTCTATTTCGCCGCCGATCGCCCGACCGTGGAACTGCAAGGCCAGCTCATCATGGTGGACGACGAGCGGATGCGCATCCCGGCGGGTCAGGCGCCGGCAATGCGCATGGTTCGCTTCCGCACGCTCGGCTGCTACCCGTTGAGCGGCGCGGTGGAATCGAACGCCACATCGCTCGAGGCGATCGTCGCCGAAATGATCGCGGCGCGGACGTCCGAGCGCGGCGGGCGGCTTATCGACAGGGAGAGCTCCTCGTCGATGGAGAAGAAGAAGCGCGAGGGTTATTTCTAGAATGAACAAGGAATCCTTTTCGCTTCAAGCGGTCAGCGCGGCCGCTTCCGCCGACACCCTCCGTCTCCTCACCTGCGGCAGCGTGGACGACGGCAAGTCGACGCTGATCGGCCGGCTCCTCTACGATTCCCACCTCCTGATGGAGGACCAGGTCGCCGAGCTGGAGCGGGACTCCAAGAAGCATGGCACTGCCGGCGAGGATATCGACTTCGCGCTGCTTGTCGACGGGCTTGAGGCGGAGCGCGAGCAGGGCATCACCATCGACGTGGCCTACCGCTTCTTCGCCACGCCGCGCCGCCGCTTCATCGTCGCCGACACGCCGGGGCATGTCCAATATACGCGCAACATGGCGACGGGCGCCTCGACCGCCGACCTAGCGATCCTGCTCGTCGACGCCACCAAGGGGCTGTTGACGCAGACACGGCGGCACGCGGTCATCGTCTCGCTGCTCGGCATCCGCAACGTGGTGCTTGCCGTGAACAAGATGGATCTCGTCGATTTCGATGAGGGGACGTTCCGCGCCATCGTTGCCGATTTCGAGACGTTCGCCGCCAATCTCGCCTTCGACGCGGTCACCGCGATCCCGATGTCCGCGCGCGCCGGCGACAATGTCTCCAGCCCCAGCAGCCGGACGCCCTGGTTCGACGGACCGTTCCTGCTCGATCATCTGGAAACGGTGGGGCTTGAGAGCCGCGCCGCGGCAATGCCGCTCCGCCTGCCGGTACAATGGGTCTGCCGCCCTGACCGGACGTTCCGCGGCTTCGCCGGAACGATCGTGTCGGGCCGCGTAGAAGTAGGCAACGAGGTGGTGGTCGCCGCCTCCGGCCGGGCGAGCAAGATAGCCCGCATCCTGCTCGGAGATGAAGAGCGCCGCGCCGCGGTCGCCGGCCAGTCGGTCATGGTCACGCTCGCCGACGAGATCGACGCCAGCCGCGGCGATCTGATCTGCGCCAAGGATGCGAGGCCGCAGCTCAGCGACCAGTTCGCCGCGCATCTGATCTGGATGGACCCGGAGCATCTGCTGCCCGGCCGCCAGTATTTGCTGAAAAGCACGACGCGGACGGTGCCGGCCCAGATCACCGAGCTGAAATACCGGCTCGATGTCGATTCGATGGAGCACAATGCCGCCAAGGTGCTGGAGCTGAACGAGGTCGGCTCCGTCAACATGTCCACCAGCGAGCCGATCGCCTTCGATCCCTATGAGGAGAACCGTGATACCGGCGGCTTCATCCTGATCGACCGTTTCACCAACACGACCGTCGCCGCGGGCATGATCGCCTTCTCCCTCCGCCGCGCGTCGAACATCCACTGGCAGGCGCTCGATGTCGACCGCAATGCGCGGGCCCGGCTCAAGCACCAGAAGCCGGCCGTGCTCTGGTTCACCGGGCTCTCCGGCTCCGGCAAATC
>JACCSN010000227.1 GCA_013812985.1 Hyphomicrobiales bacterium
GGCATTGACGATCGCCCGGATTGGCCGCAACGGATGATCCGGACGCACCCGCGCCTCCAGATCGACATAAGAGAACAAAGCGCCCGAACGCTGATCCGAACCCCGCATCGCCGATCCCTCCGGTGAAGCCTCTCCACCGAGTGAATCACGCTCAGTCCGTCAGGGCGAGAGGCACGTCGCATTTTTCCTCAGCCTGCTAAGGGCTACCTGCTTCCGCTCGGCGGCACCGAAGGCCACAAGGGCTACGCGCTCGGCGCCATGGTCGAGGTTGCGGCCTTCTGACCGACTGGGCTTCGGCGTCTCCCCGACCGGCGTCCACAATGACGGCTGCTTCCTGGCCGTGTTCAATGTGGAGATGTTCCGCCCGGTCGCGAAGTTCAAGGGGGAGGTGGCCGAGTTCGCTCGCTACCTGAAAGACACCAAGCCTGCCAAGGGCAGCAAAGGCGTCTTTTATCCTGGAGAGCTGGAGCATTTGACCGAATCCGAGCGCGCGCAGAACGGGATCGCGGTCGAGCCCAAGACATGGAACCGCTTTGTCGATATCGCGACCGAATACGGCATCGCTGAACGGCTCAAGCTGGAAAGGACGAACTGACGATCGCATTCGCGCACGCGGCGAGCTACTTGGAAGCACGCATTTCCGTTTTGGCTAAGACTAACAAAGATCGACATAGGAGGAAACATGCGATTTTTTTCGCTTTGCAACTGCGGTTGCTGCCTTGCTGATTACCATCGGCAGCGCGGCCGCGAAATGGCCCGAGCAGCCGGTGACGATCACGCTCACCTTGCAGGGAGCGGCCGGCTCCGCCGGCGACGTACATGCCCGCCTCAGCGCGGATTACATGGAAAAATATCTTGGTGAAAACGCCACGATTATTGTTGTGAACATGCCCGGCGCAGGCGGGGAAATCGCCTATAACGACATCGCGAGCGCGCCGGCGGACGGCCTCAAGGTCAACCTTGCAACGATCCCGCCGCTGATCTCGCGTCTGGCGGAGGAGGCGGACACCTCATATTCGCTGGAGGATTTCGTCTTTCTCGGGAAGGTGACCAGCGCGCCGGGAGCGATCGCGGTGGCCGCCGCCAGTGAGTTCAACAGCCTCAAGGAGCTTGTCGACTACGCGAAGGCCAATCCAGGCAAGCTGACCGTTTCCGTCAGCGGGATCGGCAACGACGACCATCTGGCGGGCCTGCAGCTCATGGACAAATACGATCTCGACCTGCTCGTCATCCCCTTCGACACCGGTCCGGCTTCGATCGATGCCGTTCTGGGCGGTCACACGCAGGCCGGAACAATGAATGCCATCGACGCGGCGATCAAGTTCAAGAACGAGCTTCGCACTTTGGCGGTTTTCGGGGCGGAACGGATGAAAGCTGCTCCCCATGCGCCTACGGCGTCGAACAGGGTTTGACGTGATCCTGGGCCCGTCCCGAGTGTTCGTGGCGCCCGCCGGTCTCCCGCAGGAGATCGTGGATGCGTACGCGACGGCAATCAAGCAGATGGTCGATGATCCTGAGTATAAGGCTCTGATGGACGAACGGGGGTTCACCCTGCTGGACTAGCAGAGCCGCCGAGTCGGAGGCCTATGTCCGCGAAGAGCTCGTAGCTCTGCAGGCGCTGTTCAAATCGCATCCATGGAAGTGATAACCTCTCCGCGCTGAACCGGTCTCCGGCGGCGGCAGCCGTTCGCCGGAGGGACAAATCAACCAGGCATTTGGGATGGCTGCTTCGCGGCGTCGCGGCAGGCAGCGAGGAGCGTGGGATGAAGCCTGAAGTGCGCGTGATGGTCCCGCCGCAGGGCGCCGACCGCGGCGGTTTCGGCAACCTGAGCGAAGCGTTCAAGATGCACTATGCCCCGGATGTCGGCAAGGGCCAGGAACTGATCGCGGAGCGCGGCGCGAACATCAAGGGCGTCATCACGACAGGCTCCTTCGGCCTGTCCCGCGCCCAGATGCGCTCGCTGCCCAAGCTGGAATTCGTCCAGACCCGCGGAATGGGTTTCGAGAAGCTCGACCTGGAAGCCGCCCGCGAGCGCAAGATCGTCGTGGCCAACTCGCCGAGCGTGAACTTCTTCTCGGTCGCCGAGCACGCCATGGCGCTGCTGCTGGCGGTCGTCCGCGACATCCCATCCTATCATGAAAGCGTGCATCAGGGACGCTACGAGGAGGCGCGGGCGCGTCCGTCCCGCCCGCTCATCTACGGCAAGCAGATCGGCATCCTCGGGCTCGGCGACGTCGGAGCGGGGATAGCCAAGCGCGCGGTCGCCTTCGACGCTAACGTTCGGTATCACAATCGAAACAAGCGACCCGACGTCAGCTACGAATATGTCGGGTCTTTGCTGGAGCTGGCAGAACTGTCGGACATCCTGATGGTCTCCTGTCCTGGCGGAGCCGCCACCCGGCACATCGTGAACGGCGAGGTGCTGAACGCCCTCGGGCCGGCAGGTTTCCTGGTCAATGTCGGGCGGGGCACCGTGGTCGACCGCGATGCGCTGGTTTCCGCCCTGAACGAGAAGCGGATCCGCGGCGCGGCCGTCGACGTGATCGAGGGGGAGCCTGACGTTCCGGACGCCGTGTTGTCCACCCAGAGCCTGATCATCACGCCCCATATCGCCGCGAACTCGCCGGAAAGCCGGACGGCGTCCGTGGACAATATTATCGCCGATCTCAAAGCGCATTTTGCGGGAGAGCCCGTGAAGGCTCGATCTCGATCGACACCTGCGCGCAGATCTGCACCGCGGCGCTGCACAGCGAAGTGACCGCCTTCGTCCGCGTGCCGAGCCTGGAGCCGGGCCTGATCGCCCGTGTCCTCGATGGCGGCGCGCAGGGCATTCTGGCGCCCGACATCCGCTTGGCGGCCGATGCGCAAGCCCTGGTCCGTGCCGCCCTGATCGCCCCGAAGGGCGACCGCTCGGTTGCGAGCGGCATCCCCAATCCCCGTTTCAAGGGCGTTCCAGCCGACAAGATTCCGAACGGATCAACGAAACGACGCTCTTGATAGCGATGATCGAGACACCCGACGCGGTCGATGTGGCGGATAAGATCATCGGCGTTGACGGGATCGACGCCATTCGAATCGGCAGCAACGACCTGACTACCGCGATGCGGATACCAGGCCAGTACGGGCATGAGCGGGTCCGCGAGGCTTATCGGATCGTGATCGACGCCTGCCGCGCCGCCGGGAAGCCGCTCATCATCGGCGGAATCCGTAAGAAGGAGCAGCTCGAGCCCTATGTCGGCATGGGCGCCGCGCGCTGCTACTTTGCCGGCGCCGACACCGTTTCATGCTGGAAGGGGCCAAGAGCTTCATCGCGGAAGCCAAGGCGACCGACGCCGCGATCGGCGCCTGACCGCTAAACAGGACGCGGGAGCAGAGCGATACTGAGCCTCGCTCCTGCGCCTGCACGTTCGGTCAGGCGCTTTTTCTCTCCAGCGCCGGCGCTGCGTCCCGCGTCGTGACGCGCCGCAGGTCGCGCGGAAAACTTACGTCGTAGCGCCGGCCGCGATGCAGCGTGCAGCGACTGTCCCAGATCACCAGGTCGCCAACCCGCCATTGATGGCTGTAGACGAATTGCCGCTGCGTCGCATGCTCCAGAAGGTCGAGGAGCAAGAGCCGTCCTTCCGGCACGGGCCAACCGACGACATGCGAGGCGTGCGAACCCAGATAGAGCGAGTCGCGGCCGGATCCGACATGGCGGCGCACGAGCGGGTGCTGCACTGGCGGCAGCGCCTTGCGCTCCTCCTCCGAATAGCTCGGGAAGCCGAGCTGCGTGCGCGAATGGCCGTAAACGTGTTCAGCGCTGAGGCCCGCGACTTGCTTTTTCATGGCATTTGCCAGGGCGTCGTAGGCGGAGCGCAGATCGGCGAATTCGGTCTCGCCGCCGCTCGGCGGCACGGCATGGGCGTAGAGCATCGATAAGGCCCCGACCACCGGCCGGAACGATGCATCGGAATGCCAGATCATGTTGGAGATCGATTCGAGGCGGCGCCTGTCGTCACGGGAGCGTGGCTCGTTGTTCTCGTCGAGGTTCGAAACGTCGACGACGGCGCGCGACCCGATGCGGTGCTTGTTGTCGGAACGATAGACCTTCGCCGACTCCTCCAGCTCGCCGAAGTTGCGGGCGAAGGCGGACTGCGTCTCGTTATTCGTCCGTATACACGGCTTCGATCGATGTCCAGCGCCGGCCGAGCGGGGGCGGCTTGAAGCGACGACCGAAGGCCGTATTCACGCTGGATCAGGCAGCGGAGCGCAACCAGTGCTTCGCAAGCCGGCAAACGACGGAGTAGGCGGGATTGAAGACGTTGGCCACGTCATAGCGGACGCATTGGCCGAGCAGAT
>JACCSN010000231.1 GCA_013812985.1 Hyphomicrobiales bacterium
GTTCGAATCCTGCCGCCCCAGCCAGCCAGTCCGTATTCTCCGCGGCGCTCCCTAGCGCTCCAGGAAAAATGGCGGAGTTTCCGAGACTTACGGAGCCGCAAGCTATTTGGAGCGTGCTCTCTGGCGACCGGGCTTGGCACCAAACGGGCCGATTTTCTCCGGCGGTCGTTGCGCCGACATGCTCGCCGCCGATTTCACATGGCTATCACCCCGGCCGCGGCGTCGATCGACGGTCGGGCTGCACCCATGGTGGGCGCCGCGCATCGGCCATCGTCACCTTGTCGACCGGTCCGAACCAGCGCCATGTATGTCTCTTCAAGAACTCCAGAAGGGAAGCGTCTGCTGGGCCATCGTGTCAGCCGAAGGCGAGATTGGGCAGCCAGAGAACCACTTCCGGGAGAAAGAGAAGCGCGAGCGTTCACAAGGACAGCCCAAACCCGCCGTTAGAGACCAATTCTACACCGCCCTGAGGTAATCAACCCACCGAGGATCGTGCATGACGGAGCGCGCCCGCATGTGCTTCCAGGCGCCGTATTTGAAGAAGTCGAAATCGAGCTTCGATATCTTGTTCTGAATCATCGCCCAGGTCGACCATTTCACGTCGGCGAGCGCCTTGTGGACGATCAGGCGGGCGCTCATCTGGGCGGAATGCCTGCCGAAATATTCCTCAATCACCTCCGCCTCGACAGAAGGGGTGGAGAACATCTCGCCGCACCAGATTGCCAGTTCGTAGCAGCGATCGTTGTTTGACGCGAATTCGTAATCGACCAGCATGATCGTCTTGGCTTCGTCGATCATGAAATTACCTGGCATTGGGTCGTTGAAGCAGGGCACCAGATCCAGGCCGGACGCTTCCAGGGCGGAGCGCGCCAGGCAATATTGCTTCTTCAGCCAGGCGAAATCGGGCGGCGAGGCGGCGCCGACCTTCCGCACCTGCTCGAAATGCTGCTCGATCATGTCGAAGATCGTTTTGGTCAGCGGCAGCGGGCCGGAATCATTGAAGGCGCGATAGGCCCGCACCGCGGACCGGCGAACCTCGGGATCGTGGAAATCCTTGTTGGTGCAGGAGCGCCGCCCCTCCATGAATTCGGTGATCTCGACGCCGCGGTCGGCCAGGTAGGCGAAGATCTTCGGGCCGATCCCGAGCGCTTCAGCCTTGCGGCTGGCCTGGATCGCGGCCGCGCGATCGATGAACATCTCAGTGCCGCTGCCGGGCACCTTGACGAAGAAGCTCTCCGGTTCGCCGCTGACGTGGACGCGCCAATTCGCATTGCTGATGCCGCCGAGCACGGGCCGGTAGCGAATGTCGCGGTCCGCCCAGGGCTCGACATCGCGAAGCACCGCCTCGACGTCGCGCTCGGCCTCGGTTGCGGCTTCCCCAAGTCGTCTTTCCAGCATGCCGAACTCCTCGAGGCGCAATCAGAGACGCCGAAGCATCGCTTCGAAGCCGGGGTCGTGGACCGCCATTCGGCAGCGCAGCAGGCGCCATTGCGCATATTTGAGGAACTCGACGGAAGCGCGGGGCGACACCGCGTCCATCAGCGTACCCCAGATCGCCCACATCAAATCGTCCGCGATGCCATATAGTCGGCAGCGGTTCAGGGAAGTTTCGCGGCACGTCCCCTCGAAAATTTCGAGGGCAGGGCACATGTCGGCCTCAAACTGAAAGGCCTCGTTCAACAGGATGCCAAGATCATAATAAGGATCGGCGTTGCAGGCCCGGTCGAAATCCACCAATTGCACCGACCCGGAATCGGCGATCATCACGTTGGATGAGACCCCGTCCGCATGGCAGGGTTTTCGATCGCTTCCCGCACCCAGCAGGGCCTGCTCGATGTCGTCCAGATTGTCGAGCAGCCACCAGGCGTCCTCGGCAAACGCGATACCGGTCTTCTCAAGGTCCGCGCTCATCTGGCGGATGCCGTCGAAGACGCTCCAGGTGCGGGCGAACGGCGCCATGCCTTGAATAGTCTGTTTGGCGGCGATCACCTTTTCCAGGATATCCGAGTTCTGCAGGTCGTCCATGCGGGCCGTGCGCCAGGACGCGTCGAGGAGATCGAAGACGATGCCGCGCTGCTCGGGCAAAAAATGCCGCGGGCGCGGCGTGCAGCCCTGTTGCGCTGCCCTGGCCGCCGCGTCGTAGGCGGCTGCGAGATCGACGTAGGGGATCTGGTCGCGGTGGAGCACCTTGAGGAAACATCGCGGCGGCCCATCACCGACGCGAACCGCCCAGCAGGCGCTGTCCACCGCCCGATGCACCGGCGAGGCGACGCCGGGCACCGCCAGCGCATATCGCAGTTCGCTGCCGCTCCATTCGGCGACCGCCCGAAGCGCTGCCTCGGCCTCCTCCTCGTCGCTGTTGGTGGCCTCGCCGACCGCCTTCATCCGCTGCGCTCCGACCTTATCGCGATGCCAAGATGTTGCCGTTCGCGCAGAATTGCCACAGCATGCCGGCGAGGAGTTCGGCGCCGAGCGCGCAATCGTCCGGGCTGGTGAACTCGGACGGATGATGGATGACCCCGCCGACGCTCGGCACCGCCAGGACGATCGAGGGGCGCACGGCAGCCATGCTGACCGCGTCGTGGCCGGCGATGGTGTCGAGGTGGAGCATGCGGTGGCCCATGCGCTCCGCCGTGCATTCCGCCAGGCGTACGAGGCCCGTGTCCATTCGGCCGGCGCGGCGCCGCTCGATCGAGCGGACCTCGTATCCGACACGCGCGCGCGTCGCGCTCGCCGCGATCTGCCGGTTCAGTTCCTCCTCCGCCAGATTCAGGATCTCCGGCGATACGGAACGCAGTTCAGCGAACAGGACCGCCTCGGCGGGGACAACGTTGGGCGAGTTCGGTTTAATCTCCATGCGGCCGACGGAGGTGTGCAGGTCGAGCCCGGCTTTGTCGGCCATGGCCTTGAGCTCGGCGATCAGATAGGCAGCCGCCAGCACGGCGTCGTGGCGCTCCGACATGGGCGTCGGCCCGGTGTGGGCCTGCCGGCCGAGGAAGGCGATACGATACTTGGTCGCGCCCCAATAGCGGGTGAACGCCGCCAGCCTGAGCCCGGCTCGCTCCAGGTGTTCCGACCCTTCGATGTGCAGCTCGATATAAGCGTCCGGAAGGGGAGGCGATTGCGCCCCCGCACAGCCGATCTCCGCGAGCGCCTCCCGCACCGAGATGCCGTTCCCGTCCCGGCGATCAAGGGCGAAATCGGGCGCCAGGGCGCCGGTATAGACGCTACTCCCGAGCACGCTCGGCTGGAAGCGCGCGCCTTCCTCATTCGTCCAATTGGCCACGATGAAATTGCATTTCGGCGCGCTTCCCGCCGCTTCGACCTTGCGCTTCAGCGACGCGACCGCGGCGCAGGCCGCCACCACGCCGAGCGAGCCGTCGAAACGGCCGCCATTCGGCTGGCTGTCCAAATGAGAGCCCGTCATCACCGTCGGCGCGCCAGGTCCCGCCCAGTCCAGAACGCCAAACATGTTGCCGAGGGCATCGACCTGCAGCCGCAGCCCTTCGCTCTCGAACCAGGCGCGCAGCCAATCCCGTGCGGCGGCGTCTTCGCGCGACAAAGCGAGCCGGGTCATGGCGCCGTCAGGGCCGCCGCCGAACGCGGAAACCTCCTCCATCATCCGACCGAGCGCATCGCTTTCGATGGCTGGAAAGGAGCCCGCGTCGTTGCCCGTCTGCAGCATGAACTCTGTTTCAGTGCGTCTTCCGGGGCAACATCACACAGGCCCGGACTTGGTTTCAAGCAGACGATCTCCACAGTCCTTCGGTCGCAAGCCGTCGCAAGCCGGCAGGGCAACGAGTCCAGGTTAACGTGCGGGGGAGAGCAAGGGCTTCGGCGAGGTAGTTGGTGTCCCAGGTAGCGAGCTTTCGCTTGGCCTTGAGGGTTCGTTTGTCTGGCATGGCGCGGATGAGGTTGAGGGCGAAGTGGCGGACGCGCGCCATGTTCTGGGCGCCGTGACCGGCTCTGAGGCGTGACTGGTCCTCCTTGAAGAGGACGTCGAGGACCCAGTGGAGGCCGTTCTCGATCGCCCAGTGGCAACGGGCGGCTCCGGCAAAGTCCTTGGTGGAAAGGGCGCGGGATGAGACGTAGCAGCGCCGCTCGGTGGTCGTCTTGCCGTCTGCCTCAATCGTCGTCTCGATCATGGCGATGGCCTTGAGACCCTTGAAGCGCGGCTCGCCTGGATAGCGACGATGGCCGCTCATCCAGTCGACGCGGTGGGAGACGAAATGGCGGCGGGTCTCGTGGCGCCCGTGGCTCTTTTCGACCTCGATGAGGCTGTCGATCTCGGCGGCCAGCGCGGCGTCGAAATAGCTCAGGATCTCGGTATGGGCCGTTCGCTAGTTGTCCTTGGTGGCGATGAGATAGTCGGCGCCGTGATCGACGATCGCCGCGGCGATGTCCGACTGACAGCCCATGGCGTCAATGGTGACGAAGCCGCCGGCGAGCGCGCCGCTTGCGGCGAGATGCGCCAGAAGCACCGGGATGGCGGTGATCTCGTTCGACTTGTCGGCGACGGCGACCTGGCCGAGGACGAGATTGTGGGTGGTGGCATAAGCCGAGACCAGATGCAGCGCCGCCTGGCCCTTGCCCCGATCATGGCTGCGGCGCGATGTCTTGCCGTCAATGGCGATCTGCCCGACGGCCGCCGGCAGCCGCTCGGCCACGAAGCTGCGGAAACAATCCGCAAACAGCTCCGGATCGATCCGGTTCATCACCACCCTGAGCCAGTCGGCGCATGGGACGCCGAAGTGGAAGGGTTTGAGCCGGCGCAGGAAATCCAGGCGCCTCTCGCCCCACAGCACGATGTCGTCATAGTCGCCGCACGCTGCGATGCTGCCGCAAACGACCAGCAGCAGCACCTCCCGCAGCGGATAATTATCTTGCACGGCTGGCGGTTGTCCTTGATCGCCGCAAAATGCGACAGCAGGCTCCTACGACCCACAATCCCGACTGCGTCCATGGCTTCCATCCTCCACGTTGGAAGCCGCTTGAATCACAATGAGCCAGTCCCCGTCACCAATTCCTAACCGCCGTTAACCTCAACTCGTTGCCCTGCTGAACCCGGCCAGGCGCTTGACTCGATGTCTGAAAGGGAACATTCTTAGGGACGAGGCGATCATGGTCGGGCCAGACTAGCGAATCGAGCAGACCTACTGTCCCGCTACACACGCTCGTTGAGCGCGCCCCCTTGCTCACAGCTGAAGTAGCACCATCCCGAGGCGGATGCTTTTCCCTCCTTTATATTTAACAAAGGCCATCATTGAGAAGTTTCATCGTCCATGCGGGCCAGCATAAGACAGGCACATCCGCCATTCAGATGTTCTGGCTTGAGAACAGGGACGCGCTTCTGCAGCTGGGATATCTTTACCCAAAAAGCGGAATGAACAGAGCCGGCAATCATAAGGGCTTGATTCAATCGATCGTCAATGAGCCCTGCAGGGCACTGTTCCAGAATGCAAAGGCAGACTTAATAGCGGAACTCGAGGAAAACCCCGATGCGACGGTCGTGGTTTCGGCAGAATATCTGGAGACCTTTCTCGTGAGGGAAGGGCGGCGGAAACAAGTCATGAGTTCGTTCAAAACTCTGGCCAGCCATATACAGATTGTTGTTTACATTAGGCCTGAACTGGAGAAAATAAATTCGGCCTTCGTTCAAGGGGTAAAGTCATTTCAAAACCACGCCTCGTTTGAAGATTTTGCACTGAGCCGGGCGAGTCAGATTGGACGGAACTACCGCCAGTTTAGTCAAGTTGCTGATCCTCCTCAAGTCGCGGCGACATTTCTGCCTTATAACGACGATGTGCGCCGATGCGGTGTCGTTAAACATTTTTTGGAAAGAATCGGTCTGTCCTCTCAGGAAATCGCGAGTTGCAAACCTGAGCGACGGGTCAACGAATCCGTCGGGCCAATTGCAGTCGCTGCCGCTAACGAGACACTCGCTCAGCTTATGGCCAGTGGTCCCGCGCCGTCGGATCGGCAGCGAGCCGAACTGAAGAGGGCGTTGGTCAATCTGATCGCCAAAGAACCGCCAGAGCAGCCGTTTCAGGGCATGCACACGGAAATTATCCAGGAAATTGCGTCGGGCGGTTTCCAGCACCAGGAAGCCTTCGCGCGGACCATTTGGGGCAAGAGTTGGAGTGAAATCTTTTGCGGTAGCGACTTCAAAAAATGTAATGCTTTTCAACTCAGCACGTCAGACCTGGAGACGGCTGAGCAATATCACCGTATGAAGGGTGCTCTCTGGGCTGCCGCGGAAGTCGTTATGGCAGACTAGACTAGCACTCCTTCGGCGATTGACGATGGTTTGAAGCGTGAATAGGATTTCTAAAGTGGGGCTCTACAACGCTTGACATAATACCAATCCCCCTGAGAATTATTGATGCGCCCATTGGCGTGGTCCGATGGACATGATGCGTTCGCGTGGGCCTGTGACGTGTCAGGGCATGCGCCGATCCTACCACTTTCCGGGTCGTGTCGCCGCTCGTCAACATAGAGCGGCTGCCTTCAGAGGAAGACACGCTCCGTCAAATCGTTTGGAACGCCAATCATTGCTCCCATGCCGAAAGTCACTGATCGGCACAAACAGCCAGGGTTCGGGCCGATTCGGAATCCATCATGAGTCAGAGTTAGCGCGGGCTGGTATTAGGTCTATTCCTTCCGGCCCGACCATCCAGTTGTTCTGTGACTCGCAAAACGGGCGGCAGGACTGTGACCATAGGCGGAGAACTCTTCGAGGATTTCTGCTCCAAAATACTCTAGTAAGGTTGTACGCTGATCAGGCGTCGGCAAGCGGCCACGGCCGTAGAACCACCGGAGCTTGGCTAAATAAGCATCGCGCGACAAGACGGGATGGTAGAGCCGGCGGGATCCGCGCTGCTTCTGACGTTCCTCGAGCAGCCAGGGACTGAGATTGCGGAACGTGTCCCGATGCCACAGCGGGACCTCTGAAAACGCATTTATATCGGCGCACTCAAAGCCGAGCCGCGCGAGCGTTGTGGCAACAAACGATTCGTCGTTGGGCCACGCGTTCCAGACCTTGTCACCCGGCGCACTGGATGCCTTTGCGCGCACCCTATGTAAGGCTGCGACGGCTCGAGCCGAAAGGCGAATAAACTGGACGGATGTGCCGAAAACAGGCTGTCCATCCTCTTGCATGGCTGTATGCCAGCCCCAACTTTGGGGTCGGTGACCGAATTTCGGGGCGATAAGGTCGTGCCGAGCGCGGTCAAATAAAGCGAACACTTCGGAGACATCCGGAAAGTCGATCAGAACATCAGGTTCCACCATCCAGTAAAAATTGTAGTCCGACCGGGCGGCAAGAACGTGATAATAAAAATAGTCACCACACTGCCAGCCCGCGCGTCTGTGATGATGGAGATTGAGGCGCGACAAACTCTCTGCCGTCATGCTGATTTTGGGCCAGTGCCCAGTATCCACAATCCCATGCCGCTCGTCAGCGCAGACAACAACGTCGAGGTCTCGCACGCGAGACAGTGATTCGACCTGCGCCTCAGCCTGTGCATCAAATCGGTTTGTACGCAGGAACGCGATTTGACGCGCTGCCATCATCACACCTTATCGCGGCACTGCTCGCGCTGATGGCCTCAGCACGTTTGCCGAGTGCGTCTCGGAAATGGCACGAACCCGAGCAAGGCGCAACCGCCATTGGGGCGCGACTCACGGCTCGGAAGTCAGGTTAACGCGCGGAGGGCGGGTTTTTTGCGTTGACTGAGGCGGGGTGATTCCCTGGGCGCTCTGATTCGGCACGGAGCGCGGTCATGGATGCCTTTACCGATACGATCAC
>JACCSN010000249.1 GCA_013812985.1 Hyphomicrobiales bacterium
GCCAAAGCGTAAACTCCCGTCGGCGCTCGCCTCTCATTCCGACGCGAGCAGGTCTACGACCGCGGCCGCGGCGGGCCCATTGAGGCGTTTATTCTGGCGCGTTATTGCCCGGCATTAAACTAGTGAGAAGCTCGCGAGCGGTATTGCGAAGCACGCTACCCGCCTCAGGCTCGTCGCCGAGCATCGCGCCCGTGAAGCTCCGGGCCTGCTTCAGCGTGATATGTGGAGGCAACGGTGGCACATTTGGATCGGTGACCATGTCCAGGACCATAGGACGGTCGGCGGCGATGGCCGCGTCCCAGGCCGGACCGACCCGCTCAGGATCATCGACGCGGATACCGTTGAGGCCGATCAGCTTTGCGAACTCAGCGTAGGGGATGTCGGGCAAGCTCTGCGAGGCGTCCCACTTCGGATCGCCGGCTTGTATCCGCTCCTCCCAGGTCACGTAGGCGAGGTCGCGATTGTTCAGGACCATTACAATGAGACGCGGATCGGCCCATCGATGCCAATACTTTGCAATGGTGATCAGTTCGGCCATGCCGTTCATCTGCATGGCTCCGTCGCCTACGAGCGCGATCACCGGGCGTTCCGGGAAGGCAAACTTGGCCGCAACCGCATAGGGGATCGCGCATCCCATGGTGGCGAGTGTGCCGGAAACAGATCCCATCATCCCGCGCCGGAAGCGGACGTCTCGTGCGTACCAGACCGTGGTGGTTCCGCTGTCGGCGGTAACGACGCTGTTGTCCGGCAGTCGCTCGGAGAGCTCGTAAGCAACACGGTGCGGGTTGATCGGCTCGGCCTTGACCATTGCCGTGGCACGCGCCTCTTCCCGGGTCTCTGCAGCGCTCTTCTCGATCGTCTTGCGCCAGTCCTTGTAGGCTTTTGCATCCAGCATTGGCAGCAGCGCCCGGAGGGTCGCCTTGCTGTCCCCGATGAGGTTCACCTCCATAGGAAAGCGCAGGCCCAGCATGCCCGGGTCGATATCGACCTGAACGCCCCGGGCCTGATCCTGCTTCGGCAGGAATTCCATATAGGGGAAGCCAGACCCGACCATCAGGAGCGTGTCGCAGCCCTGCATTAGGTCCCAGCTCGCCTTTGTCCCGAGAAGCCCAATCGACCCGGTGCAGAACGGCAGATCGTCAGGAACAACCGCTTTTCCGAGCAGCGCCTTGGCAACGCCGGCTCCGAGACGCTCGGCCACCGCGATCACCTCATCCGTCGCGTGCAGAGCCCCGGCCCCCACCAACATCGCGACGCGCTCGCCCGCGTTCAGCACCGCCGCCGCCCGCCCCAGTGCAGCTTCGTTCGGCACCACAGGGGAAAGCTCGATTCCGACCCCGGAACGCGTCATGCCGTGCTCATGCGAGGGCTGCTCCATCGCCTGCGTCTGCAGATCGTTGGGCAGGATCACGCAGGTCACCTGACGCTGCGCTTTGGCAATGCGGTAGGCGCGGTCGATGAGGTGAGGCACCTGAGCGGGCGTGAAGGCAGTCTCGACATAGGCACCAGCGACATCCTTGAAGAGAGACTGCAAATCCAGGTCCTGCTGGTAGTGCGATCCGATAGCAGAGCGCGCCTGCTGGCCCACGAGTGCCAGCACGGGCTGATGATCGAGCTTTGCATCGTAGAGGCCGTTAAGCAGGTGTATTGCGCCGGGGCCTGAAGTGGCGATGCAGACGCCGACCTCGCCAGTAAACTTGGCGGTCCCGCACGCCATCAACGCCGCCATCTCCTCGTGGCGGACCTGCACGAAGTCGATTGCTCCTTCACTGCGCGCCAGCGCGCCGATAAGGCCACCGATTCCGTCTCCCGGATAGCCATAGACGCGCCGCACACCCCAGCTGTGCAGACGCTCCCAGACGAAGTCAGCAACCGTCGGGGTCATCAGTCCATCCTCTGCGGCGAGCCTGGCAGTTGTGCTTCGCTGAGTTTAGGCAGCCTTTCGGTTCACTTTGCTTTCGGCAATCGCGGTGAGCTTCTTGTCGGTCGCCTTCTCTTCATCGAGGTTCTGTTGGAGTACGTTCGCGCAGTCATTGCGACCGAGCTGTTGCGCCCAGGCGATTAGCGTGCCGTAGCGGGTAATCTCGTAGTGCTCCACAGCCTGCGCGGAGGCCAGGAGCGCGGCGTCGAGAACCTCTTTATCGGCAACTTCGCCGGCCACCTCGTTGGCTTCCTTGATGATGCCGTCGATTGCCGGGCAGTCCACGCCTTTAGGAGAGCGTCCATGCATCTTGAACACCTCCTCCAATCGTTTGATCTGGTTCTGTGTTTCGGCCAGATGCGTCTGGAATCCCTGCTTCAGCTGCGGATCCGTCGCCTTGCTGATCATCTTGGGCAGAGCCTTCGTGATCTGGTTTTCGGCATAGTAGATATCCTGCAGGGTGTGCACGAACAGGTCGTCAAGTGTCTTGATGTCTTTGGAAAAGAGGCCCATGGCGCCTGCTCCTTGTGGAGGTTGTCGGGATCGCGGCCGCGGGAGCCTCTTGACGTCCCCGCAAGCCTGACCCAGCCAGAACGTCCCGCTGGCCCGTAAGTTTCGGGCTACCTGCAGTTTCCCGCTCGACCGGCAACAAAGCGCGCCAAATGCCTTCTGCCGCCGCACAACAGGTGAACGCGAGCTTCGAGCTTCTTGGATGAGCACCCAGACAGAAGGTGCTGGAGGTCGGCGAATTGCTCGACGGGGCGGGTTGTGAGGAAGTTCTGGTTTTGGCGGATAGATCGACTGCTGGCTGATCCCTTATATATCGTAGACCGGTGAGATCTCCAGAGAGGTATGCATGCGCATCGAGGATGGCCCCAAGCTCGACTTCTCGGATGTTCTCATCAGGCCAAAGCGAAGCACCTTAGGGTCCCGCGCAGAGGTCGACGTCAACCGCACCTTCCGATCCTTGCACACCGGCTCAGAGTGGACAGGCTTTCCGCTTATCGCGGCCAATATGGACACGACAGGCACCTTTGCGATGGCGAAGGCCCTACTTCCTTTCGGTGCGCTGGTTGCGCTTCACAAGCACTATCCAGTCGAGAAGCTGATCACCTTCTTTGAGGGCAACGAGACTACGAACACTTTCTATTCGTTGGGGACCACTGATGCGGATCTGGAGAAGCTCTCTGCCGTAAAGCAGCAGGTTGGAATCACTAGGATCTGCCTGGACGTGGCGAATGGCTATACCGAGAAGTTCCTGGATACAGTTAAGCGCACAAGGGATGAGAACCCGACGGCCGTTATCATGGCTGGGAATGTTGTAACAGGCGACATGACAGAGGCTCTCGTTCTTGCAGGCGCCGACATCGTCAAGGTCGGGATTGGCCCAGGCTCGGTCTGCACCACCCGCGCACTTACCGGCGTGGGATACCCGCAGCTCTCAGCCGTGATCGAATGTGCGGATGCGGCACACGGGCTGAAAGGGCAGGTCTGTTCGGACGGCGGCTGTGCTGTGCCTGGCGACGTGGCGAAGGCCTACGGCGGTGGGGCCGATTTTGTCATGCTCGGCGGGATGATGGCCGGCCATGACGAATGCGAAGGCGAGATCGTCCACGAAGAACGTGAGGGGCAGCAAGTCCCTGTGGGCATGGTGTTCTATGGAATGTCATCGCAAACAGCCATGCAGAAATACTCTGGTGGGGTAGCCGACTATCGTGCCTCTGAGGGAAAGACGGTCACTGTTCCCTATCGCGGTCCGGTGGAAGCGACGATGCAGGATGTCATGGGCGGCGTGCGGTCCATGATGACCTATATCGGCGCTACTAAGCTGAAGGAGGTTGCCAAACGCACCACGTTTGTCCGAGTTGGTGCCCAGCTCAACACTGTCTTCGCTGACTGAGGAGTCTGATGTGAGCGTTGCATTCACCCGGGAGGAAGACGTTGAAGCTGCGGCTGCATACCTTCCCGACCGCCCGATCTCGCCCCATCCGAACCTGGTTACAGCAACAGGACTGGCGGAACTGGACGAAGCGCTCACAGCAGCACGAGATGCCTACGCTGCCGCGCAGGCGGCCGGCGAAGTTCTGGCGGACCGCAATGCTATGGCTCGTGCGGCGCGAGACCTGCGCTACTACATGGCACGGCGGGCAAGTGCCCGGCTCGTTGAATTAAATGGGGGGTCAGAGACGGTGGTGTTTGGCCGCAGGGTGACATTTGATCGGGGCGACGGCAGACGTCAGACCTTCCGCATTGTGGGGGAGGACGAGGCGGACGCGACGGAAGGCTCGGTGTCCTATGTGTCCCCGTTAGCCCGCGCTCTGATCGGCAAAGCCGCTGGGGACACAGCTACGCTTGCGGGCGCCGAGGTGCGGGTGGTTGCAGTCGATTGAACGTTTGTCTTCGGTGTTCTCACGAGAGTCCACGTCGCGCTGACGTGCCCAGGCAAGAAGCTCTTGGGCCGCTCTCTTGCTACCTGGCGTGACGCTCGGGCCGGTGGAACAGAAGTCCCACTTCTCGACCCTTACTGCTCGCCCGCATCAGGTTGCCGCGACCGCCGCGATCCTTTCCGCCCGGAAGGAAGGCCGGGGTTCCTGCTCGGGGACCTCACCGGGCTCGGCAAGACACTGTCGGTTTGGGCGGCCGTTGCCTCCATGCCGGAGGACGAGATCCTGATCGTCTGCCCGAAGGGCGGCATGCCGCAGTGGCGGCGGACCATTGCACTTAGCGGTCTCGCGCAGAAGACCGTCAACCTTATCAACTACGAGCGGACCAAGTCTCTCTTCGCTCCGCCGCCGGCCAGCACGAAGCGATCCGTGCGGGCCCGGAACAACGAACTCGCTCGCCACGGACGCCCCAAGCAGACCTGGCCAATCGTCGTGTTCGATGAAAGTCATCGGCTGCGAAATCCCTATGCCCAACAGAGCATGGCCTGCCGACAGCTCGCAGATGCGGCCGCATTCTCGATCTACATGAGCGCAACGGCGGGGCAGTCACCGCATGAACTGTCGTATCTCGGCCGGCTTCTGGGCCACGCGAGCGGCTGTCCAACGGATACGCTCGCTGATTTCCGTGTCCTGATGAAGAGGCTCGGCATAGGGCGGGCAAAAGGGCGGTGGAAGAATTGGAGCTGGCAGCCCAACGAGCACGACTGCCGGCTCATGTCTGAGCTTCTCTACAAGGGCCCAAACGCAATCGGACTACGAAGGCGGTCGAGCGACATTGCGGGCTGGCCGGAAGTGCAGCGCGAGCTTGCTCCAATCTCCCTCGATCCGGAGGAACGCCGCCTTTACGATGCAACCTGGCGCGAGTTCCGCCATGAGTTCGGGCTTGCTGGGGGTAGCACGCGCCGAGCAGCCGGCTGGGCCGCGGACTTACGGTTTCGGCAGAAGGCGAGCCTCCTCAGGGTGGCCGGCACTGCCGCGTTCGCCGAGGACCTCCTGCTAGCCGGCCAGCAGGTCGCGATATCCGTTGTTTATCTGGAGACCGGGGCCTTGCTGGCCGACACTCTTCGGCGAAATGGTTGGCGTGTCTGCGAGATCAATGGGGAGCGGAACGCGGAGGAAAACGAGGCGGCGCGGATCGCTTTTCAGACAGGCGAATACGAGGTGGTGGTCTTCACGGTCGCTGAGTCGATTTCCCTTCATCGAGGCGAGATGCCGGGCGGCGACAGGGAACGTTCACTGATCGTGCATGACATGCGGCACAGCGCGATTCAGCTGCAGCAGGTCGAGGGGCGATGCCACCGCGATGGTCAGCGGGCGCTAATCTATTACGCCTTCGCGGAGGGGACCATTGAGGAGAGGATCGCGGCGACAGTAGTCACTCGGATGGCTGCCATGGATGGGATGGCTGGCGATGACACCTCGGTAATGGAGGAGATTGCTCGCGTAATCGAAGCGGCAATGGACGTAAGTGGAGGGTGCTCGGGCAAACGTGCCGACCAACAATGTCTGCTGACGAATTCCGCCTGACGCATCGGCCCGGACGCGATGCGCAGCCGCGAAGAAGGGGCGCATGAAAGTCGCCACCTTCAAGGTCAACGGCGTGAATGGCCGGCTGCCAGTCCTGCTGCGATGTAAGCGCATCACAATGGGAATCGTATTTCGAGCCGACGCTGGGCAAGCAGGCGATCGTGCTGGAGCTGCTTTCGTGCATCATCGGGTAACACAGATCCGGTAGCGCGTGCTTGACTCACGAATTGTGAACGGAACCAGTTCATCACCAGGACCGCGTAACCGAAGCGCGGCGGAGGAATCCGGAATTCGTCGGCTGTCTCATGTGCTGCCAGTA
>JACCSN010000259.1 GCA_013812985.1 Hyphomicrobiales bacterium
GGCCCGCCACGAGCAGGGTCTTCGCGCGAACAACCGGGCCGAGAACTCGCATCAGCCTGTCCGGCGGCGGGAACGGAAGATGCAAAGGTTCAAGTCGGCCGGATCAGCCCAGCGCTTCCTGTCCGCCATTCCGCCGTCCACAACACCTTCAACGTCCAGCCTCATCTGATCTCCCGTCGCACGCTGCGGACATTCAGAGCCGAAGCGAATGCCGATTGGCAGGCCGCAACGGCAGCATGATCCCGACCGTGCCCGGCACGCTTCCACATGTCTCGAGCCAGGTTGCCGTGACAAAGCCTGAAGACCTCTGCCATGTGGTAGCACGGCCCGTTACCGATCTGCTCCAAGGCGATTTTCAGCGAGGGCCTCGACGGCCCGGTCGAGGAGAAGGCGGTCCTTCGGCGCGAAGCGGGAATGGTGCAGAGTGGGAACGCCCTCGACCCGGAACAGCAGCGGGCTCCCCAGCCCGGCGCGATTCTCACACGCCTCGGCGACGCACACGGCCGCGCCCACCGTGTTGCGCAGCACCAGGACCTTGGCGCCTCGCTCCGCCGCCACGAGTGCCGACGCCGCCACGGCGTCGGGATCGTCGATGATCGCCTGAGCCTCGAGCGCGACCTCTTTCCCGACTGCGGCATCCGACGTTGCAGCCGGCACTGCGCGCTGGCGCTCGCGCCCGCCTTCGGCCCAGGTCATGGCCGGGTAGGGCAGCGCCGCGGCTTCCTCGAAGGGGGGGATCTTAGCCCCGAGCAGCCGCGCGCGCATTCCGGCGCCGAGCGTCGCTGACAAGAGAAGCGCGTGGCCGCCCGCTTCGACATGGGCGCGCAAGAGCTCGGTGAGCAGCGCTTCCATGTAGCGGTCAGAGGCGTGGACCTCGTCGACTACCAAGAGGTGGCGCAGCAGCGCCGTCCCGCGCAGATGTGCGTGCTTGACCGCGATGGCGCCGAGGAGGGCCTGGTCCACGGTGCCGACGGCGAGCGGCGCCGCAAGGTAGCGCTTCGGGCGCTCCGCCGCCCAGCGCGCCAGGCGCTTGGCCTCGGCGTCCTCCGAGCCGTCGTTCCACTCGACCTTGAAGCCCGGCAGCAGGCGGCCTTCGGCGTCGTCGACGCGCAACTGCCCCGGGACCGCGAGCACCACCGCGGGCCGCTCGCCGCTCGCCGCGAACAGTCGGTCGCGGAAGTCGTTGACGCGGCCGAAGATCTGCGTGGCGGCGACCCGGGTGGGGAGCGCGAAGTAGAGCCCGTCGACGAGGCCGCGCTCGAACAGCGAGGCGAACCGCCAGAGCGCCGCTTCGGTCTTGCCCGAGCCGGTCTCCGCCTCGACGACCAGAAGATTGGCCTCAGGCTCTCGCACCAGCTCCTGGACCGGCCGCGGCGTCGGCCTGCCGAAGGTCGCGGCGAAGTCGAGCGCGCCGCGACGGCTCAGCGCCACCCGGCTGGGTTCGGCGTCGAGGCCCACGATGCGCAAAGCCTTCTCGGCCTGGCGTCTCGCGAACGCCATTCGGTCGGCGCAGGCGCCGTTGGCGAGAGGAAACAAATCCACGTCGGAGCCAAGCCAATCGGCGAGCATCAGCAGGCCCGCGAAGGCGTGGTGGAAGGCCGGCGCGCCCGGGAGCGCGGGGCCGTCGGCGAAGGCGGTCACAAACCAGCGGTCGAGGGCGGCGCGCATCGGCGCGAGGTCCGCGACCGGATCGTCACCGGGCCGCGCCTCCCAATACCGATGGCAGTTCGGCGCTTCGACATTCCATGGCCGCCCGTGATGGGCGAAGAGCACGCCCAGGAAGTCGAGCGCCTCGCCTTCGAACCACTCCACTATGCGGTCGAGGCCGAGCACCTCGATCATATGTTCCCGGATGTCTCCCGCGAAACGGTCGTCGTAGAACACCCAGGCGAGCTGGTCGATGTGGCCGACGAGCTCCGCGCGCGCGTCGACCCGCGCGCGAAAGCCGCGGTTCGCCTTGCCTATGTCGTGCAGGAATGAGAGCGCGGCGAGGCGTGCGATGGTGGCTTGATCGAGGTCGGGGCGACCGGCGGTCGCCGCAAGCCGGCGATGCAACGTCGGCTGGACGAGCAGCGCCCCGACGACTGCGGCAACATCGGCCGAGTGATCAACGAGTGAATGCCACCCGACGATCCGCCCCACATCATCCCTCTCCAGCTTCGCCCAGAGCGCTTGTCGCGTGATCACGTCGTCACCGCCCGCGCTGGCTTTTGCATAGGGCGAGTATCAACTAAGGTGCGCCGAGAACATCTCCGCCGTTCTCCTCTTTGCGCTTGCGGACCGGCCGAATAATCTCCCGACCGGTTACTGGAACGGAGTGCTCGATGAGCGAAATTGCGCAGAAGACCTGCACCCCGTGCAGAGGGGGCGTGCCGCCCATGACTGCCGAGGAATCGGCTGAGATGCTGCGCCAAACACCCGATTGGGAATTGTTCGATGACGGCAAACGCATTCAACGGAGCATCAAGTTCAAGGATTTTGCCGCCGCGTTCGCGTTCGTCCGACTAGTGAGCGACTTGGCTGAGAGCGAAGGGCACCACCCCGATATCAGCTTCGGCTGGGGTTACGTCACGGTCTCGCTGCAGACGCATAAAATCCATGGCTTGCACGAGAACGATTTCATCATCGCAGCGAAGATCAACAGGCTTGGCGGGATGGGCGCGGAAGACCCGTAGACGGCCACGACCGCAGTTGCTCTGTGGGGGGCCTCCATCCGGCTGGCATGCCGCCCACCCGCCTGCCGATGCCAATGCCCTTGATTGCATCAGGCCGCCTCCCGGCGGCCGCTCCGCCCCGCCCGCGTCATACGAGCCCCGCAAGCGACGGAAATGCCGCTCGCTCATCCCCAGCAGCTGGGCCGCCGCAACGCAGCTCAAAGCCCCCAACCGGCGCCGCCCGATCGCCTCTACGATCCGAGCCATCCTCACCTCCTCAAGCACGCGATCCCTCCGGTCCAAACCGGACAAACCGCCTGCTACGAAAACCGGACATATCGAGTGTCACCCACAAGGGTATTGCGCGAACTTGCCGAGTGGCGCAATGCGCGATATCCTGTCTCGTGAACCTTGCGCGAGCGCCCGCCCGTGGAGCTTCAGGTCGTGACGGCTTGATATCCGGTAGGATTGCACCGCAAACGCGAGCCTCTGGCGCGGAAGGTCTTCTTTCGGGACGGAGTGCGGCTGGGCCAGCGAGCGCGACCGAAGACCATCGCCAATCCATTCTCCACGCCGACCTCGCGCCCCCGTGCCCGCATGCCGATCTGTTCGGACCGCGGAAACTCCGGATCTAAGCGGCGATTCCGGACGGAAGCCAGGATCGGTATTTCGGATGGTCGGCGGTGATGGGAAACGCCACCGGCGCGCCGGTTTCCGCCGAATGGTACATGGCGGTGATCAATTCCAGAGATGCCTTGGCATCCTCCAAGGTCACCGGCAGCGGCGCGCCTTCAGAGACAGCCTGGTGAAACAGCTCGAATTGACGCGTATAGCCCTCGCTCTGCGCCTGGTACGCGGCTAGCACCGCATCGATCTCTTTTTGCAGCTGCGGCGTGTGGGCCGTGAACGTCCAGGGTTCGCGCGACGGCGTGTACGGGTCGAGGCTGCTCTCGGCCGTGAGCTTCTCGAAGCAGAAGCGCAGCCGGGAGATCTCGCCGCTGGAGCCGAGCGTGGTGGAAAGCGTGGCGAGCGAGCCGTCCTGCATGCGCACGGCGACCGCCGCGCAGTCCTCCACCTCGATCGGATTCACGCGTGTCGCGGCGAAGGCGGAAACGCTTTCGCACGGTCCAAGCACATAGTTCAGCATATCGTGCGCGTGGATGGCATGGCCGAGCAGGCAACCGCCGAGCTCGGTGCGCCACTTGCCGCGCCACGGCACCGCGTAATAGTCGGCATCGCGCGTCCAATGCGTCTCGATGGTGCTGACATAGGCCTTGCCGGTCAGCTGCAGGGCGATCAGATGCTTCAGCTTCTGCAGGCCGTTACCGAACCGGTACTGGAAGATCGGCATGAGCCGGCGGCCCTTCGCCTCGAGCAGACGAGCTATTTCGTCCACCGCGGCGACCGAGCCGAACAGCGGCTTTTCGCAGATCACGTCCTTGCCGACTTCGATCGCCCGTGCCGCCATGTCGAAGTGCAGGTCGGGCGGCGTGCAGATGTCGATCGCGTCGACATCCCGCATCGCGAGCACCTCGGCGAAATCGTCGGTCGTGCCGGCGATGCCGTATTTGGCGGCCAGTTCCGCCATGCGCGGGTCCTTGACGCTGCAGATGACCGCCACCTCGAAGAGCTCGGGCAGACGAGCGAATGCGGTCAAATGGCGATTGGCGATGCCCGCCCCGATGACGGCCACTCTCAGTTTCGTGCTCATGATCTGTCGCCGTGCTCGGAAGGTCGGGTGAGCTGGACCGCCTTGGCTTCCGCTTCCAGCGCGAGCTGCGAGGCGAGGAAGCAATGCGCCTGCGGCATGGCGGTCTCGGTGCGGTTGACGACATCGTATATGAGCTGGCGGCCATAGGGCAGCTCGACGCCGGAGCAATCGATGTGCTGGACGCCGTTCGCGTCGGCGAGGAACAGATGGTCGGTCCCCGGCCGGCCGGCGATGTCGACGTATTTGCGCAGCTCGATATAGCCCTCGGTGCCCTGGATGAAGAGCCGCCCGTCGCCCCAGGTGGGCAGCCCGTCGGGCGTGTACCAGTCGACGCGGATATAGCCGTTGGCGTGCGGGC
>JACCSN010000267.1 GCA_013812985.1 Hyphomicrobiales bacterium
GCGTTGGCTCATGGTGTCGAGCCACCTTTCAACTTCCTACACATGTCGCGCTCCTTGCGGCTGGCGGGTCGGGCGCTAAAGACGTCATAAGCGCCAAGCTCATTCGGCACCCGCCCTGTCACCACGGGCAGGATCCTGCCGGTGAGATTCGGGCCGATGACCTGCAGACGATCTTTGGAGGTCTGCCGCACCATGGGGTCACCGGCAACCATCTCTTCAGCCTCCTCCGGCAGCACCGCATGCTTGGCGAGGTGGTCGCGGTTCCAGTCGTCCCAGACGAGGCGGTCGAGGCGCGGGTGGGAAGGCATCGACGCGATCATACCATGGCGGTGTCAGACAGTGTCGGACAGACAAATCTCTGGAACTCGCCTCCGTCGATTAGGGTTAGACCGGCGAGGAGACGACCGTCGCGGAGGCGCACGGTTATCGACAAGAGGCGGTGGCCGCGACGAGGGGTGGAACGTTGTCGCCGAGGCGGGCTACGATGCGGTCGCCAACGTCGCGATCGATGCAGCGTGGTCGGCGGTCCACTTTCGGCCGGCCGAGCTGGTGAAGCGAAAAAGCCGGGTTCGTGCCGGATAACGCCCGGTTCGCTCACCGACGAAATGACGAGAGATGGCGACCGGTCCGCATCGTTGGCTGAAGGTGGCTATGGCAAATTCGGATTCGTTTCCCTTGGTCTTCGCGGAACTGAAACAGCTTTTTGTGCCCTATGTGGCGCGGCTGGTAGTAACTGGCGACAATGCGTCCGAGTACGCGCTCGACGCGCCTGCCTCGACACCATATCCAAAGGGGCTCTTCTTCGGATCGGTGCGGCTGGGAAAACGCTACGTCAGTTATCACCTGATGCCGGTCTATCTCTTTCCCGATCTCCTCGACGGCATCACTGACCCGCTGCGAAAACGGATGCAAGGGAAGTCCTGTTTCAACTTCACGCGGTTGGATGCGGCACTTGTGGCGGAGTTGAGCGAGTTGACCGACGCGGGGTTTGTCCGCTATCGGCAGGCGGAGATTGTCTGATCGCTGAGTGCGATTCCGAAGGAGAGAAGGGAGCAAGATGACCGAGAAGTCGAGCAAAGCGGGGACGATTGGTGGGTTTGATCTGACGGTGCCCAATGCTGAGTCGATTCGCGATTTCTACGCGGCGGTCGTTGGTTGGACGTCTGAACCGTTCGCGACGGGCGGCTACGACGATTACTTCATGATCCCGGCGGAAGGGGCCACGCCGGTGGCAGGAATCTGTCACGCGCGGGGCGAGAGCGCTGCTCTTCCTCCCTATTGGCTTGCGTACGTCGTTGTCGACAACCTTGCCGCAAGTCTGAAACGGTGTGCCGAGCAGGGCGGCGCGGTGATTTGCTCGCCCTTTGGAGAACCCTCCTGTGGTCCCTATGGCGTGATTCAAGACCCCGCGGGTGCCTACCTTACCCTGATGGAAGCGGAGTCGGAACCAGTGCCGACGGAAACCAACGAGAGCGTGTGAAGGACGTCGGGCACCGGTGGTGACGAGGCGATGTCGCATCACGCCGGCAACGGCCGCGCCGTGATGCCCAGCGGCTGAGTCAGGCACGCGGGCAGCGGCACCGGCTAGGCACTGGTAGCGCGACCAAGATGCGCCACACTGACCTGAGCCAGCAAGGGCAGAATCGGCGGTTCGAGCCTGACTGTTTCGACGAGCCGGCGGAGGGATTGGCCACGGACTTTGTGCACGAGCTAGCGACGGCGGTGCGGATCGGAGTGAGCGGCTGCGGACTCCCCCGCGCCAAAACCTCCACGCGCTTCGTCGGCAACGATGCGGATGCCGTGAGGCTCACCGGGATCGAGGTCGAGTTGCGAGGCCAGGCTGATGAGCCGGTCACTAGGTTATTCTTCGACCAATCCGGCCGCGAGCTTCCCGTCAGGACGCCCGATCGGTACGACCGATGTCAGCATCCTCGCCATGGCGAGGATGCTGGCTCTGATGCCGCTCGCACCGCGAGGGCGGTGACGATTTCATGCAGGAGGCCAGTATGTGTTCGATCGCGCTCGCCCGGACGAGCATGGTCCTGATTGTGGCGACATCGTTGCTGGCCGCTGGATGGAGAACGAGCGCCGCCCAAGAGGGCTCAGGCGGCTGCTCCCCAGCAACGCCAGCCGCCGCCTCGGCGACTCCTCAATCGTCGACAGCGCCGGGAACGCCCACGGCTCTTGGCATCGCCGAGACGAGCGTGCGGTTCGAAGAGACCGACGCATTGCTCTGGCGGGCGGGAGCGTACGGCGTGGTTCTCTCCCACGGTGCCGCCTACGACGCCGCGAGCTGGCGTCCGCAGGCTGAGGCGATCTCTGCCGGCGGGACGACCGTACTCGCGTTGGAGCAAACCTCGCCGGAGGACATCCTTGCCGCCATCCGGTTCCTCCGCCAGGCGTGCGGGATCGCAGAGGTCGCGTTGATCGGGGCGAGTGCGGGAGCGAGTACGGCGCTCATTGCCACCGCGATGGAGCCAGAGGCGGTCGACCAGCTCATCATCCTCTCAGGTACCGGCGATGTCTCTACGCTGGGCGACCAGCCGAAGCTCTTCGTCGCGAGCGAAGGAGAAGGGTTGGCCGATGCGACCCGTCAGATGGCGGAGGACGCACCAGGCGCCAGCAACGAGGCGCTGATCCTCCCTGGTGATGCGCACGCGCAGGCGATCTTCATGACCGAGCAGGGGAACGACTTGCTGCAGACCATTCTCAACCGATTGGAAGAGCACCAAGCCGAAGCGGCGTGAGTGACGACGACCACGATCGGACGTGCAGCGCATCGTGACACACAAAGAGAGACGGCGAGAGATGACACCCTCTCGCCGTCTCTCGTTTGTCTCTGTCGTTCCCTCGGCTCGCTGAGATGAGCGAACCGCGATCTAGCCCTCGGCGACGATCGCCAGATCGACGCTTTCGCGCTCGTCGGCGGGCGTCACCCGGAAGTGATCCATCGTCAGGCACTCGGTGGGGCACCAGTCGA
This sequence comes from Hyphomicrobiales bacterium, assembly GCA_013812985.1. Next base: position 2,981 of record JACCSN010000267.1, read on the forward strand.
CACAGAGACCGCAGCGGATGCAAGCGCGCTCGTCGATGACCATCGCCGCCATCTCCTCGTCGTTGTCGATCGAGTGGATCCGCTCCAGTGAGATCATCTCGATGCATTGGTGCGGGCAAACATCGGCGCAGGAGTTACAGAGAATGCAGCGGTTGCCGTCGATGAA
>JACCSN010000272.1 GCA_013812985.1 Hyphomicrobiales bacterium
CGGCATTGGTTGCAGTTTCGTGAAATATCAACGCTAGAGCAGATGCTGCCTTGGGTCCGACAGTCTGATCACACTCCGCTATGGCAATCTGGTCTTGAGGATAAGCCGCGAGCAAAGCTTCCAAAAGCGCCGACGTTCTCGGCCGAGACGCTGCCCATTATCTGATCGATGGATTGATCAGCGGAGGACGTTCCTGGCACGAGGACGAGTGCCGCTATAAGTCCGAGAACCGCACCAAAACCCCTCATCCGTGCTCCCCATGGCTGTTCCGAAAGTCGTTGATCACGTCGACATTCGTAACTCAGATTCCATTTCACAACCGGCAAAGGAAAAGAGCTATGGCGGTGCAGCACCCTCCTCGGTGGCGATCCGCTTCACCTCTCGCCAGTCCATCCGGGCTTTTGGGGATAGCCTCGCCACCGTGGCCCAGTGCCATGCGGCTGCCCGCTCCCCGCGAGCCCGAGCCCGTGCTGCGAGCTCCTCCCGCTTATACAGGTGGGCCTGCTGGGCACCTGAACACCTAGATCGCGTTTGTCAGAGGGTCGCGACTCTTATCGCCTGATGCGCCACCCATGACCACGACCAGCATCATCGGTTTCGACTCTGCGTGGACCGATCACCCTAAGAAGCCGGGCGCGGTTTGCGCGATCAGGATCGATGCAGCGGGTCACCGCTCCTTCATCGAGCCTCAACTTGCCTCGTTCGAACGGGCCCTTGACTTTATCGAACGGGAGAAGGCCGCTAGCTCTCGCTGCCTCGTTGCACTCGACCAGCCAACCATCGTTCCGAACTCAGCCGGTATGCGTCCCGTAGACCGTATTGCTGCCTCGGTAATCTCATGGTTAGGTGGCGGGGCGCAGCCTGCGAATCGTTCCAAGAAGGGTATGTTCGATGACGCCGCCCCAATCTGGCGCTTCAAGGAGCGTCTGAATGCTATCGAAGACCCAGAACGGGCGCGCGGGGCGGCAGCGGGGCTCTTGTTGATCGAAGTATTTCCCGCCTTAAAGCTGCCAACCTTCGAACCTGCCTACTTCGGTCGGCTTCTCGGTCCGCAGTATAACCCTGCCCGGCGGGGGAGTCACGCCGTTGACCCTCTACCGCTGGCAAAAGCAGCCCACCCGAACAGCCGCCGGCCGCATCGCGTGCGCAAGCCGGCCTGGTCTTCGGCTCTGGTGACGGCGGTCGAAGAGCTCAGGGCCGACAATCCCATGTGGGGCAAGCGCAAGCTTGTCTGGCTCCTGCGCCGCGAGGGCTTCGCCGCCTCCGTCTCCACCGTCGGCCGCATCCTCAAAGAGCTCATGCAGCGCGGCGTGGTCACGCCGGTGCCGACGCTCCGCCGCAAGCCGGGCGGCCGCCGCCAATCGCGCCGCAACCATGGTCCCCAAACCCAAGACCCCGCATTTCAAATCTGAGGCACCCCGTCGGTCCGCCGTCCGAAAAGCACAGATTTTTAACCATCCCATAGTATCAGCTCCAGGCACACGACGGGGACTATCCAGATGTCGGCATATTCCGGGACCGAGAGCGCAGATTTTTATGTTTTCCTCTGGAAGGGGCAGTGGACAATCGGCTTTGATGGCAAACTGTTCGGTCCGTGCGACACTAAGAAAGTTGCTCTTCGACTGGCTAAGAGGTCTGCGCGGAAAGCCAATGCCCGCGAGCTGGCTAGTCGCGTTCTCAAGCAGCAGGACGGCGAAACGTTCAAAGTCGTTTATGCTTCCGGCCAAAGCGCCGCGCCACAGTAATCAACGTGTTTTGCAGGTGCGCGTCCGATCTTGCGGCAGGCGGAGGGTGGTCGCCCTTCCGCATCCTCGACGAAACAGGACCGTTACCTCTCTGAGCAAACCTGTGAGCGCGGCGACGCTCAGAGTGCATATAGCTCAATCGGCTTCTCGAAGCCCTTTAGGTTGTAATCTCGCCCGTCCGTTTCCGCAATTTGCCGCCGAGCCCGGTCGTAAACCGCCTTGGTGACAAGAATGCCCCCTGCTTCGGCCGCTGACTGGGCACGAGCGGCAGTGTTCACAACCGTTCCGATCGCGGTCAGGTCGCGGTGGGATCGACCGAATTCCCCAAAGCTGCACTCCCCGGAGTCGATGCCAATACCGACATTAAGTTCACTTCCACCAAGGCCAGTTTTGCAGCGGCGCTGAATCTCGCGTGCAGCAAGCAAAGCACGTTCGGCATGGTCGTGGTGGGAAACCGGGAAGTTGAATATCGCCATGATAGCATCGCCAAGAGTCTTATTGAGAAGGCCGTCGAATTCCCAGATGGCGGCAGCGCATTCATCATAGAAGACGTCCAAAAGCGACGAAACGCTGTCTGGTGAAAGCGACTGCGTAAGGCTTGTATATCCCCTCAGATCCGCAAAGAGAACTGACACATCAACAGTAATCTTGCGGACTTTCATCACGCGCGTGAACATCAGCTCGCACATTGTGCAGATGTTTGGGTTCATCCGGCTCGGACGGATGCCGAAGACGCGAAAGGGAATCGAAGCCAGCCCGCGCAGAGGCGTCGGAATGCCAATCTGATTCCGGCACCCCCGACAGAACCTCGAGTGAGGAGCTTGCATTTGGCGACCATATCACACTTTCACGTGTCTCGCGCAGCACTTTCGCATCACGGATACAAATGGCATGGCACTCGCCTATGTCTATGCGCCTGACGAGCGCGCTGGGAACTTCGAGGGGCTCAGGGAAGACGAGGCGCGGCGCGTCCAGGCAACGGCACATTCGGGTTCAGGCGAACATGTTGAAGACGAAGTCAGTCCCGATTGCGAGCATTTACGTGCCCTTGCAGCGCCGCGATACGCTCGACCCCGAAAAGGTGCAAAGGTTGGCTGCCGACGTCCTAGACAATGGGCAGGAGTTTCCAATGGTCCGGGAGGATGGTGCCCGCCTGATCCTGGTCGAAGGTCTCCACCGCCTCGAGGCGTGCCGGGCGCTCGGAGAAACGACGATCCTCGCCTACCTTGTCCAAGCGCGGCGTCACTGAGGCGAGCCGAGCAGCCCAAAAATGCCTTTGACCAGATTGCCGCTGACGGCTACCGCTCGCGAATCTGGCATTTTCGCCGCCGCACGGGGATGAAAAGACCCCCAAAACGCGGGTTTACCCTGAGCGCAACGTATGCTCGGGTGCTTCCATGTATGGCGACACGATCTTGGTCCAACAGCCGGACGGGACTCTACGGCACGCCAACCGTTTGCCACTTGGCCAGACCGACGGGAGAAACGAGGCATGGCTGAGAGACCTTTTATTCAGCGCACCTGATTCCATTCCGGTTGGAGACCTGGATCCATCTTTCGGGCCCCTTGTGCCGCTCTGCAGGGAACTACGGACCGAGGCAGGTCCCGTAGATATTGCCTTCATCAACGCCGACGGCCTTCTAACACTGGTCGAGTGCAAGCTTTGGAGGAACCCCGAAGCGCGAAGAAAGGTGGTCGCGCAGGTGCTGGATTACGCGCGGGCGGTCTCTCGATGGACCTATGCAGACCTGCAGCGTCAGGTCTCCATTGCGACAGGCCAAAGTGGTAACATGCCCTTCGAGCTTGTGCGCCTCCAACAGCCGGAGCTCGAGGAGCATCGTTTCGTCGATTCGGCGTCCCGAGCTATGCGCTCAGGCCGCTTCCAGCTTCTTATTGCCGGGGACGGGATCCGCGAGGACGTTGGTGCGCTTGCTGAACTCATCAACCGCAACGCTGCCTCAGCCTTCTCGTTCAGCATGTTAGAGGTCGCACTTTACGCACTTGGCGGGACGCTAATCATACATCCGCGTGTAATCGCGAGAACAACGAACCTGGAGCGAACGGTGGTGCTCCTTCGGAGCGGTTCGAACGAACTAACACTGACTGAAACCGACGATAGTGCGATGACGTCCGAAGGTGGGGACACCTCAACCGCCAGCGAAGAGCGAGCGAGGTGGTGGCTACCGCTTCAGGGCCTGCAATTCGACGACCCGGAACAGCAAGCGGCCAAGTTCAGTTGGCCGAACAATTTGATTGCGCCGCTCCCAATTCCTGGGATTTGGCTGTCGGCTTATCGCGCCAAAGCCAACGGCGGCGAGTGTGGCGTCTTCCTGAGTGGCCGAAAAGAGAAACTCCGTTTGATCACCCGGCGATTGTTAGACAAGGGTGTGCTCACCGAGTTACCGGAAGGAACTGAAGAGGGTCGCCAGTCGAGCGGTCTGATCATCCGGCGGCTGGAGGCCGAATTCCCATCGGTAGAAGACGAGCAACGTTGGCTCGCGGAAACACTTAAGACCTTCGCAAACGTGCTCCGTCCCCGGCTCAAGCGGCTGGAGCGAGAATCGGCGGGCTAGCTCCGTCTGGAAACCTGACACTCGGTCGGTTCGTTTCGCCGCTGAACGGCCCCGTCCTGAGGGAGACCGCAACGATGGCCAGCAAGCGAGAACTGATTGAGCCCCATAAGGGCGGCTAACGCTACGTCCGCACGTTGGCGGGCG
>JACCSN010000280.1 GCA_013812985.1 Hyphomicrobiales bacterium
TGACGGTGACCTGCACGTCTCTTCGATCCTCTTTCAGGCTGCCCGAACCCTGCGCAAAGAAGCAGCGGGTGAGCGGGCCACTCCACCCCGTAACGCGCGAACGCTAAGATTTGAATAACCTTGCGCGCCAACGCGCGAACAAGGCAGCCGTATATAGAGCTACTCCGCTTGCTTGTCCACCGCGCCGGCAACGCCGGCATCGTTGCTTGCCGCCTTCACGCGCCCGCCTCTGGCGCGCGCCCAGCGCTCGGCCGCCTCCGCCGCGGCGTCGCGCGTCGGCGGATCAAGACCGGCGAGCCAGTTGTCCATGAAGTCGTCCTGGACGCCGCGGTTGCTGGCTATCAGGTACCAGCGCGCCGCTTCGGCCGGGTCCGTCTCCACGCCGCGGCCTTCCGCGAGCAGGCGAGACAGGCGCATCTGCGCCAGCGGATTGTCGGCGCTCGCCGCCTCGCGGAACCAGCGCGCGGCGACCGCCTCGTTCCTGGGAACGCCGCGCCCGTTGAACAGCAGGATGGCATATTCGATCTGCGCCCCGACATGGCCGTTGCGGGCCGCGGCGCCGTACCAGCGCGCCGCCTGGCCCTCATCCGCCACCACGCCGACGCCTTCCACATAAAGGCCCCCCAGCGCATACTGGGCATCCATGTCGCCCTGACCCGCCGCGCGTCTGAGATGCGCGGCGGCCAGCATTGCGTTCTTCGCGACGCCCTTTCCCTGCAGAAGCAGGTAGCCGAACTCTCGGGCGGCCACGCCGTGCCCGCCCTTGGCGGCGCGTTTCAGGAGGTCGGCCGCCTTGCCGGCATCCGCCTTGACGGCCACTCCCTCCAAATGGAAGCGGCCGAGAGCGTAGAGCGCTTCCGGATCGCCCCTGTCTCCGGCCAGGCTGTACCAGTCGGCGGCGGCAGGCAGATCCTGCTTCACGCCAAGGCCGCGCGACAGGAGCTCGCCGAGAAGCGTTTGCGCCGCCGCATCGCCGGCCTCGGCGCGGTCGAGGGCAAGCGAGAAGGCGGTGAGGAAATAGCCGCGCTGAAAGGCGCCGAAGGCGTAATCCGGCTCAAAGGCGGATTTCTCGCCCGCCGCGGTCAACCCCTTGTCGATCCGCTGCTCGATGGCTGCCGTATCGACCGTCGATCGCAGGCGCGTCGGGCCGACCGGAGCGGCGAGCGAGGCGTCAGGCACGCTGAGCAAGGGGTCCGGCGCGATCGTCACGATTTCGGCGGAGATCTCACCGGCCGGGGCGGGGATGAGCGGCGGGTCCATCTCGCCGGCGGATACGAGCCCTTGGTCGATGCGCTGCTTCACCGATTCGGCGACCGGCTCGGCGCCGGGCTTTTGCGCCGCAACCGGAGCAATCAACGCGAGTGATAGAACAGCGACGCCAGCAAGCCTTTTCATGCGGCGCGACGCGCGGTGTCTTGCAGCGCCGCCGCGGCGGTGCGGATGGCCTCGCCCGGCCCGGCCTGATGAGACCAGACCGCCTCGTGGAGAGCCACGAAAGCCGCTCCGGTCGCGGCTGTTTCAGCGACGCTTTCCAGCGACCGGCCGGCCATCGCCACGGCGGGGATCTCCATCAGTTCCGACCACCATTCCACCAGATCGAGCGCCTTTGGGTGCGCGAAGTCATGCGTGTCGCCATGCGGGCGCCCGAAGAAGACGTAATCGGCGCCGAACTCGGCCGCCTGCATCGCCGTATGCCGCGAATGGAGGTTGCCGGCGCCGACGATGCGCTTGCCTCCAAACGAGTCGACAGCCATGCGAAGGTCGCCGAGACCGGAGCCGACATGAACGCCGTCCGCCTTGAGCCGCCCGGCGATGCGTGTGTCCTCGGCGATCAGCGCGGCGGCCCCGGCGGCCTGCACGATCTCCACGAGCTTCGCCACCGTCTCCTCGCCCACTTCAGCGCCGATCAGCACGGCGGCGATGTCGGCCGCGCTCAAAGCCTCCGCCATCCGATTGGCGAATGTCGCCGGGTCGACCACGGGCGGCGCGACAAGAAACAGTCGTGGGGCTTCGGAATGGTCCGGCATATTCAGGGTCGACGGGAAGACGCGGTTCCCCGTCAATCAAGCCCGGAATCGGGCGATTTTCAGGATGCCTCGCAGTTCGCTTCCTTAGGCGGCCTGTCGCTCCAGATCCGCTTTCCAGCCGCCGGTCGCCGCCAGTCCGTTCATGCGCGCGCGATGGGCGAAGGCGGCCTGGCCGGCCTTCATGTTCTCCGCCTTGCCCCCCCAGGCCTTCAAAGCGGCCGCCTGCAGCGCGCGGCCATAGGAGAAGGTCAGCTTCCAGGGCAGGTCGAACATGGCGTTCATCGCCGAGAGGTGCGCCGTCGCTTCCTCGTCGGATTGGCCGCCCGATAGAAAGGCAATGCCGGGGACGGCGGGCGGCACGGTGGCCTTCAGAGCGCGGATGGTCTTCTCCGCCACCTCCTCGACACTCGCCTTGGTTGCAGATTTCTGCCCCGGCACCACCATGTTCGGCTTTAGCACGATGCCCTCAAGCTTCACATTGGCGATCGACAGCTCGTGGAAGACGGTCTGCAGCGTCCACGCCGTCACGTCGTAGCAGCTGTCGATGTCGTGCACGGCGTCCGGGCCGTCCATCAGCACTTCCGGCTCGACGATCGGGACGATGCCGTTTTCCTGGCAGAGCGCGGCGTAACGCGCCAGGGCATGGGCGTTGGCGTGAACACAGTTCCAGCTCGGTCGGCCGTCGCCGATCGAGATGACGGCGCGCCATTTGGCGAAGCGGGCGCCCAGCGCATGATATTCCTGCAGCCGGCCGCGCAGGCCGTCGAGCCCCTCGGTGATCGTCTCGCCCGGCGAGAACGGGAGCGGCTGCGCGCCGCTGTCGACCTTGATGCCGGGAACGGCGCCCGCGGCCGTGATCAGATCCACCAGCGGCGTGCCGTTCTTCGCCTTCTGCCGCAGCGTCTCGTCGAACAGGATCACGCCGGAGACATGGTTCCTCATCGCCTCCTCGGCGGAGAACAGCATCTCGCGGTAGTCTCGGCGCAAATCCTCCGTGGAGGTCGCGCCGATCGAATCGAAGCGCTTCTTGATGGTGCCGGTGCTTTCGTCGGCGGCCAGAATGCCCTTGCCTTCCGCGACCATGCGGATGGCGATGTCCTCAAGGCTCTCGTTCATGCTCGTCCCTCTCCTGTCGTCTTGCCCCCGGCCGCCCCGGCTTACGTCCGCAATGATCTGGCCGGCGCCTTTCGTCAATGTTGGTCGGGCTGTAGTATTTCGGTCGGCCTAGGTCGCCTCCGCCCAAACAGGCGAGACGGCACGCTCGATCGGCTCGATGGCCTTTATTTCTCCGGCCATGGAGCGGCATTCGTGCCAGAGGTCATGACTTTGCTGCATGCGCAACCAGAAATCGGGAGAGCTGCCGAACAGTCTGGAGAGACGAAGCGCCATCGCCGGGGTAACCCCGACTTTCTCCGCCAGCAACCGGTGCAGGGTCTGTCGCGAAACCCCAAGTCGCCTCGCAGCCTGCGAGACCGGTAGTTCCGCGCCAGGCAGCACGATGTCGCGGAGAATGGCTCCGGGATGAGAGGGCGGACGGTTCGGGGAGCGTGTGCTCTCAGCGGCCATGATAATCCTCCAGATCGACCTCGATCCCGCTTTCGCCCTCCCAGGCAAACGTGATGCGCCAGTTTCGAGTGACCCTGATTGCATAACGGCCGGCCATATCGCCAATCAGGGCGTGAAAGCCGAAAGTGGCAACATCGAGTTCCGCAGGCGTGACAGCGTTGTCCAGCGCGTCCAGGATCAGGACGATCTTAGCGACCCACTGAGGGTTGATGCCACGCGAATCATCATTCTCCCAGAATCGTTTCAGTGCCTTGCTTCGGAAGCTGGCGATCACAAGGAGAGTGTAAATACGTATGCTACAGCGTCAAGCGATGTGCAACACTCCTGGAGATTCTCCTACCGCCGGTTTGACCCTACGCGCAGCGCTTCTACGCCAGGCAGCGGCTTGCCCTCAAGCCATTCCAGGAAAGCGCCACCGGCGGTCGATACGTAGCTGAAGCCGTCGGCGGCGCCGGCGTGGTTGAGAGCGGCCACCGTATCGCCGCCGCCCGCCACCGACAGGAGCTTGCCCTCGCGGGTGCGCTTGGCCGCATGCCGGGCGGCTTCCACGGTGGCGCGGTCGAACGGCTCCAACTCGAAGGCGCCGAGCGGGCCGTTCCAGACCAGTGTGCTTGCCTGATCGATCCAGGCCTTGACGATCCCGATCGTCGCCTGGCCCGCGTCGAGGATCATCATGTCGGCGGGAACGCGGTCGAGCGTCACAGTCTCATGGCGCGCATGCGCCTTGAACGCCGCAGCGACGACCGCGTCCGATGGAAGGATCAACGCCACGCCGGCTTCCGCGGCCTCCGTCATGATCCGCCGCGCGGTCGGCGCCAGATCCGGCTCGTGCAGCGACTTGCCGATCTGCGCGCCCTTGGCGGCCATGAAGGTGTTCGCCATGGCACCGCCGATGATGATGGCGTCCACCTTGCCGAGGAGACTGGAGAGGAGGTCGATCTTGGTCGAAACCTTGGCGCCGCCGACCACGGCCAGAACCGGGTGCTTCGGATGGCCGAGCGCACCCTCCAGCGCTTCCAGTTCCTCCTGCATGGCGCGGCCGGCGAAGCTCGGCAAGAGGTGCGCGACGCCTTCGGTGGAGGCATGCGCCCGGTGCGCGGCGGAGAAGGCGTCGTTGACGTAGATGTCGCCGAGCTTTGCCAAGGCGGCGGCGAATTGCGGATCGTTCTGCTCTTCGCCCGCGTGGAAGCGGGTGTTCTCCAGGAGGAGGATGCCGCCATTGCCGAGTCGGGCGAGAACGGCTTCGGGCTCGGGGCCGACGCAGTCGTCGACAAAGCCGACCGGCCGCCCAAGCACCTCCGCCACTGCCGGCATGATGGGGCCGAGCGACATTCCGGGTATGCGCCTGCCTTTCGGACGCTCGAAATGGGCGAGCAGCGCTACTTTCGCGCCGCGATCAGAAAGCTCCCGGATCGTCGGCGCGACTCGCTCGATGCGGGTGGCGTCGGTCACCGCGCCGGCTTTGACCGGCACGTTGAGGTCGACGCGCAGGAGCACGCGCTTGCCCTTGATCTCGCCGGCGTCGTCAAGGGTGCGAAAGGGTTTCATGGCTGAAGAAAATTGCCTGCCGCGAAGATCACCCCGGCGACTCCGAAGAGCAGGACGGCTAGGATGGAAACGGTCTGCCAAACGGTCGGAACCATTTGCAGCCGACCCTCAATCGCGGCAATCCGGCCCTCGATGCCCGCAAACCGACCATCCATTCTGGCGAGCGTCAAGTCGATGCTCGCAAGCCGGGCGTCTATGCTCGTCAGTGAAGCCTTGACTTCGCGCATGTCTTCTTCAAGCCGTGATACTCGCAGGTCTAGAGTTGAATTGCCTGAACCTCCCCCGCTCGGAGGAAACGGTGTTACGTTCGTCATTGTTCGGCTGCGGCGGGTATAGGTTTCTTCGCCCCTTCAAGCACCTTGAGCATGTGATGCTCTAGGTGGCCGCATCGGGTGCAAGCCAACGTCAATATCTCGTGGTCGTCTCCAATGTAGGATACAAGCCCCGTGATGCCAGGCTCCCGTCGCGCCAGCGTGTACCTATTGAGGCCTGAGTAGAACTGATCGTACCCGCAACGAAGACAACGAATATCTGGAAAGCTTGCCCTGACAAGTCCGGCAAGCTCCTCGAAATCGTCCGGAGGCCCCGTTGTTTCGTTCATAGCATCCTGTTCGCCTCAACATAGGCGAATCAGATCGTCTTCGCCATCGCCACGGCCGTATCGTTCATCCGGTTGGAGAAGCCCCATTCATTATCGTACCAGCTCAACACCCGGACCAGCGTTCCGTCCATCACCTTGGTCTGATCCATATGGAAGATGGACGAGCGCGGGTCGTGGTTGAAATCGGAGGAGACGTTGGGCTCGTCGGTCCAGCCGAGGATGCCCTTGAGGCGCTGCGCCGCCGCGGTGCGGACGGCTTCGTTGATCTCGTCCTTTGTCGTCTCGCGGCTCGGCACGAATTTGAAATCGACCACCGAGACGTTCGGCGTCGGCACCCGGATCGACACGCCGTCGAGCTTTCCGTTCAGCTCCGGCAGGACAAGGCCGACCGCCTTGGCGGCGCCGGTGGAGGTCGGGATCATGGACAGCGCCGCCGCACGGGCGCGGTAAAGATCCTTGTGCATGGTGTCGAGCGTCGGCTGGTCGCCCGTATAGGAATGGATGGTCGTCATGAAGCCCCTGTCGATGCCGATGGCGTCGTGGAGCACCGAGGCGACCGGGGCGAGGCAATTGGTCGTGCAGGAGGCGTTGGAGACGACCATGTGGTCGCCGGTCAGCTTGTCGTGGTTGACCCCGTAGACGACTGTCAGATCGGCGTTCTCGGCGGGAGCGGAGATTAGGACGCGCTTGGCCCCGGCCGTCAGATGCGCCGAGGCCTTTTCCTTGGAGGTGAAGAAGCCGGTGCATTCCATCACGACATCTACCCCGAGCTCCCGATGGGGCAGCTTGGAAGGGTCCTTCTCCGCCGTCACCTTGATCGGCCCGCGGCCGACATCGATGGTGTCGCCGTTCACCTTGACGTCCGCCGGAAACCGGCCGTGGACGGAATCGTAGCGCAGCAGGTGGGCGTTGGTCTCCACCGGGCCGAGATCGTTGATCAACACGACCTCGATGTCCGTGCGGCCGGATTCCACCACGGCTCGGAGCGTGTTGCGGCCGATCCGGCCAAATCCGTTTATGGCGACGCGAACGGCCATCAGCCTCTCCTTCTCATGTCACGAACGCTGTCCGATATCGGCGCTGCTTGACCCAATCGCGCAGTCGCCTGCTCCAGCACGGCTTCAGCGGTGATGCCGAAATGCCGGTAGAGCTCCTCGTATGGACCGCTGGCGCCGAAGCCACGCATCCCGACAAAGATCCCGTCGGAGCCGATGATGGCGTCCCAGCCCTGGCGGATCGCCGCCTCGATGCCGATGCGGATGGGCGCCGCCCCGAGCGTCGCCTCGCGATAGCTCACATCCTGCTCAGCGAATTTTTCGAATGACGGCACGGAGACAACGCGCGCCACAATTCCGCGTGCATCGAGCAAGACCCTGGCGGCCATCGCAATTTCGACTTCCGATCCCGAGGCGAACAAGCTGACCTCGGCGTCGCCTTCAGCCGGCGCGATCTCGTAGGCGCCGCGGCCGCAGAGGTTCTCCTCCGTATAGGCCTTTCGCGCCTGGATGAGGTTCTGGCGCGTCAGCGCGATGATGCTCGGCCGCGTCCTGTCCTGAAGCGCCAGCTCCCAGCATTCCGCCGTCTCGACGGCGTCCGCCGGGCGGAACACGTTGAGGTTCGGGATGGCGCGAAGCGCCGCGAGATGCTCGACCGGCTGGTGCGTCGGGCCGTCCTCGCCGAGCCCGATGGAATCATGCGTCATCACATAGATGACGCGCTGCCCCATGAGCGCGGAGAGGCGGATCGCCGGGCGGCAGTAATCGGAAAAGATCAGGAACGTGCCGGAATAGGGGATCAGCCCGCCATGCAGGGCGATGCCGTTCATGGCCGCGGCCATGCCGTGCTCGCGGATGCCGTAATGGATGAAGCGGCCGCCGAATTTTCCCGGCGCGACGTCCTCCAGCCCCTTCGTCTTCGTGTTGTTGGAGGGCGTCAGGTCGGCCGAGCCGCCGATCATCTCCGGCGCGGTCGCATTGATGGCGTCGAGCGCCAGTTCCGAGGCCTTGCGCGTGGCTACATTGACCGGCTTCTCCGCGTAGCCGCGCTTCAGCTTGACGATTGCCTCGCCGAGCCCCGGGCCGATCTCGCCGGAGATGCGCCGCTCGAATTCCTCGCGTGTGCCGGGATCGACCGCCTCCAGCCTTTCTTTCCAGCCATCGCTTGCGTGCCGCGAACGCCGGCCGAGCTCGCGCCATGCGGCGGCGAGCTCCTCCGGCAGGATGAAAGGCTCGTGCTCCCAGAGGTAAGCCTTGCGCGCGCCGGCGATTTCTTCGAGGCCGAGCGGCGAGCCGTGCGAGGCGGCGGTGCCGGCCTTCTTCGGCGCCCCCCATCCGATCGTGGTTCTGGCCGCGATCAGGGTCGGCCGGTCGCTCGTTCTTGCTTCGGCCAGAGCCGCATCGATCGCGTCCGCATCGTGACCGTCGATGCGCATGGCCCGCCAGTCGGACGCTTCGAAGCGCTTCACCTGGTCGGTGGAATCCGACAGCCCGATGGCGCCGTCGATGGTGATCCCATTGTCGTCGTGGATGACGACCAGCCTGTTCAGCTTCAGATGCCCCGCCAGCGCGATCGCTTCCTGGCTGATCCCCTCCATGAGGTCGCCATCGGAGGCGAGCACGTAGGTGTGGTGGTCGACGAGATCGTCGCCGAAGCGCGCATTCATCAGCCGTTCGGCCATCGCCATGCCGACGGCCGAGGCGAGGCCTTGGCCGAGCGGGCCGGTGGTCGTCTCGATCCCCTTGGCATGGCCGTATTCGGGATGACCCGCGGTGCGCGACCCGAGCTGGCGGAAGCGCTTCAGTTCATCGATCGTCATATCCTCGTAGCCGAGCAGATGCAGCACGGAATAAAGCAGCATCGAGCCGTGGCCGGCGGACAGCACGAAGCGGTCGCGGTCCGGCCAACAGGGCTCCGAGGTGTCGAATTTCAGATGCTTGGAGAACAGCAACGCGGCGATGTCGGCGCAGCCCATGGGCAGACCCGGATGCCCGGAATTGGCGGCCTGGACCGCGTCCATCGACAGCACCCGGATCGCATTGGCCATCAGCGCGTGCTTGACGACATCGGTCATGAGGTTCGCCCTGATGGCCCGTAGCGAAGGGGCCTGGATCGGCCCCGTCCACCGCGAGGCCGGAGCGCGCGCGGAGACATATCAGCTTGGCGTTTTCAGTCAACGCGATGGCCGGCCGAGCCGCGCTCTTTATGAAATGCTGGGAAGGCACACCGAACCGGCGTTGGGCCCGAGGCTCATGCCAGAACGACAGGCTTCGCCGAGCGAACGCGGCAAGCTGAACGTAAGCTACCGCTCCGCACCGAATGAAGCCCGGACAGCGGAAAAGATTCCGCCATCCGGGTTCTTAAGCCATAGTGCTCGGCTGCCGCTGCGTGCGGCACGAAGCATACGGTCCTTCTCTGATCCTACTGACCAAAGCCCGTCGTATTAGGGTTATTGTCGAACAGGAATACATCCCTTAATGTGACCTCGCCGCCGGACTGATCGGAGATGCCGGCGCCGAAACTGCCGCTGACCTCCGTCCGGAAGACCGCGCCCGTTGAGTTGCCGGAATATTCGATGCCGTTTCCAGGGGCGGGCTGATTCTCGGATGACGGAAAATCACCGGCCGGCGAGTTCCTGAAGCCGGTCGCGATGACTTGGCTCTGGTCGACCTTCACCTTGGCCCTTCCGCCCACTTCGATTCCGTAGTTGATGTTGTTCTCAACACGCACGCTTTCAATCGCGACGCGTGATCCGTCGCCCACCCGGATGCCGGTTGTCCAGTTTCTGACTGTCAGGTTGCGGATCACAACCCGGCGGTTGCCGGGGGCTTGGACGGTAATGCCAGGGCGTCCCTGCCGGGCCGTGCTTTGCGGGTCGCCTTGAAGCACAGCGTCGATGACAGCTTCGACGCCTGGTGCAGCCTGCAACGTGACGTTCCCGTTTGCCGCAGTGATGAACACGGGTCCTACGAACACGCCGGAGGTTACGATCGTGACCTGGCCGTTCTGATTGACGCCGGTCCCGCCGCTGTCGCCAAGAGCTCCCATGATCGTCCCGAATACCCGGTCGCCGTCGTTGTCCTCGGCGAATCCGATCTTCCCGTCGCCGTCAAAGTCGCCGCAGTTGCCCACGGGCGCGGCGGGCGATCCGGCGGGCGGAACGAGGCAGTTTCCCTCCACGAAAACGGGATGGTTAGCCCATGCGCTGGTCGAGGTCATGAGCGAGACGGCGAATATAGCGAGCTTTGTGAATTTCTGCATTTTTGCTCCTATGGACCCAAAACCAAAAATCCAGCGGAATGCCCTATGGCCCCCACTGTCCTCCAGATTTAACCCAGGTGGAACCGGACGAAACCGGAAGTTCTTCGTCCTTTGGTCAACAAACGTTACCAAACATGATCGACTTGCCTGGCGCCAAGGTTACCCCAGTGTAACCTCTGTCGCCAATCGCCGTTCCGCGACTGTTTCAATATTCCTGAATAGGTTGGAACGAGCATACGGGAAATGCGGCTTGGATAGCGGATGTCGCATTGCGCCGGGTGAGCGGAATGCCCGCTCCACTGACGCGCCGGCGAAGCTCGAAGACGAACTGGCTCGGACCCGAAAGGCGCCAGGCTTCTCCTTCAGCCAGGTTGAAAGGTCGCTCACTCCGAGTGGCCGGGCGCTCTGCATCCTGTCCGCGCGTTCCGTTTGGAGCAAAGCGCGTTGCGGGGGTCGTTTGGCCGCCGCCGCCCCGGACCTGCGCCGAGGCTTCATCCGTGCTATGGCTGCCGCATTCTTTAGAGCCGCATCGGCATCGTCGTGCTCACCATTGTATTCCGATCCCCATTTTCCATAGGAGGGGACACGCGGCAGCGACCCGGTACTCACGGCTTCAAGCATCGCCTCGTTTCTGCCTCGCAAGCCCTTGATCCTGCGGCGCGTTCGGTCCAAAGCAGGCGCGAGACGCACGGGATCGGGCCGGCGGCCCGCGAGGGGAGCGTGTATCTGGTAATGGCCTCGGCGACGGAGCAGGCGGTCAGGCGGCTGGAAGCGGCGCTCAATGCACTGGAGCGCGCCGTCGCCCAGCGGCTGTCGGCGCGAACCGGAGCGGCGGGCCTTTCGGCGGAGGTCGAGATGCTCGACGCCGATCGCGCGCGGCTGGCGGAATCGCTCGACCACAGCCAGGCGCGCATCGCCCGGCTGGAAGGCGTCAACCGCGATGCGTCGAGGCGCATCGCCGCCGCCGTCGATACGATCCGCACGGTGCTCGAAGCCGATCCCGAGAGGCGATAGGGATGTCGCAGGTCAACATCACCGTGAACGGGCGCGTCTACCGCCTGGCCTGCGAGGATGGGGAGGAGGAGCATCTCGGCGAGCTCGGCGCCCGCTTCGACGCGGCGATCGACGAGCTCCGCGGCGCGCTCGGCGAGATCGGCGACCAGCGGCTCATGGTCATGGCCGGCATCTTGATGACCGACCGGCTCGACGACGCGGAACGCCGCATGAAGCGCGCCGAGCAGGACATCCGGGATCTCCGCGACAGCCGCCGTGATTCGCAGTCGCGGATGGAGGGCCTGGAAGGTAATTTCGCCGGGAGCCTGGAAGCGGCGGCGGCGCGGATCGAGCGGCTGGCCGAGCGCCTGGCCGAGGAACCGGATCGGTCGGACGGCATCGCCGGCTGAAGCGGCGATGCTGACCGACGCGTGGTTCTACCTGGCGGCCGTGCCGGCGGTGATCGTCGTCGGCCTCTCCAAGGGCGGCTTCGGCGGCGGCGTCTCGGCGCTCGGCGTGCCGGTCATGGCGCTGGTCATCCCGCCGGTCGAAGCCGCGGCGATCATGCTGCCGATCCTTGTGGCGATGGATGTGGTGGCGCTGATCGCCTGGCGCGGCGTCTGGGACCGGGCGAGCGTCATGATCCTCCTGCCGTCCACCATGGCGGGCCTGGCGATCGCCTGGGCGGTGGCGGCCTGGGTGTCCGACGAGGCGGTTCGCCTCATCATCGGCGCGATGGCGCTGGTGTTCACGCTCGATTACGTCTTCGGGACGAGGAAGCGGAGCAGCCCGCGACCGCACAATGCCGCGAAAGGCTGGCTCTGGGGCACGGTAGGCGGCTTCACGAGCTTCATCAGCCACGCCGGCGGCCCGCCGATCGCGATGTATCTCCTGCCGCTCCGCCTCGATCCCCGCGTGATGGCAGGCACCACCGTGCTGATCTTCGCCATCGCCAACTTCGTCAAGCTCCTTCCCTATGCGCTGCTCGGGCAGTTCTCGGCCGCCCACCTCGCCACCTCGGCGGCGCTCCTGCCGCTGGCGCCGGTCTCGACCTGGCTCGGCGCGAAGCTGGTCCGGGTCGTCCCGGCCGAAACGTTCTACCGGATCAGCTACGGTGCGCTGTTCGTGATCAGCCTGAAGCTCCTCTGGGACGGGGCGGCGAGCGTTTGGTAAGCTTGATCGGGTGGGCCGCCGTCGCGGTTCACCGCTCGGGTTGCGGGAAGAGGCCGAAGATCGGCTCGTCGGAATGGTCGCGGCGCTCGGGGTCGGGATAGGCGGCGCGCGCGATGGCCGTCCGGCGGTCGGGCTGTGGTTCAGGCTGGCGGCTCTCTCCCGAAGCCAGGCTCGGCGCGCCGAAATAACGCGCCTCGGCTTCCTCCAGATTCCTGCCGAAACTCCCGCCTGCCTCCCGCCAGCCCCGCCCATTGAGCGAGAGCCGGCGGATATTGTTGGCTTCGAGCGCGAAAAGGATGGCGCCGAGCACCGCGACGATCGTCGCAGTGTCTTCATGCCAGAGCCGCCCGATCCAGGCGACGACCAGGGCGAAGACGATGTACCAGACGAGCGTCAGCCACAGCCGGTGATAAAGGATCCAGAGGATCGGCACGAACAGGGCCGGCCAGGCGATGCCGTCCTTTACGAAGGCGAGCTTTTCCGGGTTGGCGGGCTGTTCGGCCCGATCCCCAGGCGGCGCGTGGACAGTATAGGCTCTCATTGTCGTCACCCTGTCAGCGTGCCCTTGGTTGACGGCACGGCGTCGGCGGCCCTGGAGTCGATCGCGACGGCGGCCCGCAACGCCCGCGCCACTGCCTTGAAGCACGTCTCGGCGATATGGTGGTTGTTCTCGCCGTAATGCGTGGCGATGTGCAGCGTGATCCCGGCGTTCTGGGCCAAAGCCTGGAAGAACTCGCGGAAAAGCTCGGTGTCGAAGTCGCCGACCTTGGGCCGCGGGAACGCGACCTGCCAGACGAGGTACGGCCGGCCGGAAACATCGATCGCGGCGCGCGTGCAAGCCTCGTCCATGACGAGCTCGATCGAGGCGTAGCGGGTGATTCCCTTGCGGTCGCCGAGCGCCTGCCGGATCGCCTGGCCGAGCGCGATGCCGGCATCCTCGGTCGTGTGATGGTGGTCGATATGGAGGTCGCCCTCGGCGCGCAGCGAGATGTCGATCAGCGAATGGCGCGACAGCTGCTCCAGCATGTGGTCGAGGAAGCCGATGCCTGTCTGCACATCATAGCGGCCCTCGCCGTCGAGGTTGACCGAAACGGCGATTTTCGTCTCGTTCGTATTGCGGGTAACGTCAGCTTTGCGCATGAAAATCGCTCTTGGGAATGGACTGCTGTGCCGTGCGGAATGGGGCTCTGGCAAGGGGTCCGAAAAGAATCGGCCGATTAGCTCACAAATATGGCAAGCCGGGCCAAGATCGCAGCTTTCACAGTTGACTCACATCAGAGCATCCAATCGCGCTGCTCCGCAGCAACCCAAGCAGTTTATCCTCATTCAATCCACCGATCCGCTTCTTCGGATGAAAAGGCTGCGAAGCTTACAAATTGCAGCCCTTCACGATGTCCCCTGGTAGGGAGGCTGCAGAAGCAACTCTGGTGGACAGCTCGCGAAAGAGGTAGGGCTCTTGGTCAGATCGACACGCTGGCGGTCGAACCGCTCCCGGTTCCGCTTCGTGATGGAAAGAGTGAGTTTCACTTGACCGCCGTAGCGGAGTTCTTCGCAAGCCACTCCTTCGCACGTGCAAGCGTCTCTTCCATCCCCTCTAAATTCTTCTTTTCAATGTTTATTACAGTTTCCGGATTGATCAACAGCTGAATCTCCAGAAAGGAAGCTGGTATAAATTGGAACGGTGTACTTCTGGACTCTATGTTATGTGCCTTGCGACGCAGCTCATCAATTCTCTGTGCTATTAGGCCAACATCAAGGTCTCCGTAAGCCAGAATTGAATTCGCAAGGCTTAAGCTGGTATCGCTTGGCGGGTCACTATTCAGAGACGTATATCTTGAATAAAAAGTCGCCCACTGGTTTATAATATGAAACTGAATATCCTGAAATCGAAACACTCCGATCATGTTCGCAGCCGAGCGAAAATTTCCTAATACGTCAGTCCTGCCAACTATAACTTCTCTCTTAGCTATACTGGATGCCAATCGGTCGATTTCAATGCTGATTTTCATTATGTCTGGCATCTCAATTCTCTGCCCCGAAAATTCATTGAATGGCAAAAGCATTGAACGCTTTCCCATATACATGCAAATTAACTCATCGCACACGCGGTTCAATTTGGTTATTTCTTCAACAATTTCTGCTACTTGCGCA
>JACCSN010000295.1 GCA_013812985.1 Hyphomicrobiales bacterium
CCGCTGGTGGCGCGCTACCCGATGGAGACCTGGACCGCCTACGCCGTCTTGATCGGCAGCATTCCACTCTTGCTGATCAGCGGCCCGGCGGCCATCGAGCAAGACTGGGGCGCCCTCTCGGTCTGGACCTGGATCGGCATC
This sequence comes from Hyphomicrobiales bacterium, assembly GCA_013812985.1. Next base: position 142 of record JACCSN010000295.1, read on the forward strand.
GTCTATGTGGTCGTCTTTCCCGTCTATGTCGCCTACATGCTCTGGAACTGGGGCATCGCGCGGCGCGGCGCGGCGAAGGCGACCAGTTTTAGCTTACTCGTGCCGATCCTGAGCGGGGTGCTCTCGGCCATGATCTTTGCCGAGGGGTTCGGCCCGTTGAAGCTGCTCGGGGCGGCCCTTGTCATCGCCGGCCTGGTGACGGTGCGCGCCCGTCGGTTCCCCCGGCGCGGTGAGGTCTAGCGTCATGGCGACCCCGATTGTGCCGATCGTGTGCCAATCTGATCTGACAACCGTGCTCGCCTTTCTGATCGAGGCCGACGGTCTGGTCCTGATCGATAGCGGCGGCAGCGGCGACCCGCGCGGTCCGATCGCGGCGGCGCTGCGTGAACGCGGCCACGAGCTCAGCCAACTCCGCACCATCGTCCATACCCACGGCCATTGGGACCATGCCGGGGGCGACGCCGCCGTGCGTGCCGCGACTGAGGTCGAGATCATGATTCACGCGGCAGGGGAGCCGCTCCTGACCGATCCGCACCGGCATCTTGCTGGCTACGCGACGGACGCGCTCCGGCTCTTGGCCCAGCAAACCGATCTGGACGAGATCGTTGACGGGTTTCCGGCCCGGTTCGGCGGCGCCGTCACCGCGAATCGCCTCCTCCACGACGGCGACGAGATCGATCTCGGCGCGGGCGTCGTCCTCACCGTCATCGACGTGCCGGGCCACTCGGCCGACCATGTCGCGCTCTATTGGGCGTCCGCAGGGGTCCTCTTCGCCGGCGATGCGGCCCAGGGGACCGGCTCCCGGCGCGGCGGCTGTCCGCTCTATTTCGAGAGCGTCCGCCAGGCGCGGGCGAGCATCAGCCGCCTGCGTCAGGTTCCCTTCCGCACCCTCTATCTCTCGCACCCCTTTGGCCGGCTCCAGAGTGACCAACGCGCGACGTCCTATTCCACGGCTGAGGGCGACGCCTTCTTGCGGGAGAGCCTGGAGGCGCTGACGATGATGGAAGAAGCGATGCAGTCGACCAGGTCGTTGCCAGCCGAGACCCCCTTTCTCGACCGCGCGCAAGCCGCGACCGCCCACCTTCAGCAGACCGCGCCGTGGCCGCTGCAACTCCACCCCGTCGCTGGCGTGCCGAGTAGCGCCGCCCCCACCTTCGCCCGGATTTGGCAGGAGATTGAGCCCGGCGCGCAGCCAGCGGCTCGCACCACGCGCTGACGACTGATCGCCACCACCGAACAGAGGAGGAACGATTCGATGTCTGCACTAACCACCCCGGTCCCCACCACCGATTCCCACATGTACCGCACGATGCGGCGGCAACCCGACGATCTGCGTCGCCTGCTCGCCGATGGCTGGGGAGCGGCCGGTGAGGCGGCCGATCTCCTCGCTGGCGTGGAGCGCGTCTTTCTCGCCGGCATCGGCACCAGCTATCACGCGGCGCTCGTCGGAGCGTGGCTCCTCGGTGCGGCGGCGGTCGATGCGCGCGCGGTCTCCTCGTTCGACTTCGCGCACTACCCGGAGCAGTACCGGGTGGGGTCGCGAGATGCCGTGATCGTGATGGCGCACACCGGGGTCAAGCGGTTCTCGGCGGCATCGCTCCAGATCGCCGCCGCCGCCAGGGCAACGATCCTCTCCGTCGGCAGTCAGACCGCCGAGCATCCCGGCTCCCAACTGATCCTGCGGACAGTTGAGCGGGAGCAATCGGCCGCCTACACCGCCTCCCACCTGGCGGCGATGACGGTGCTGGCCCAGGTCGCGGCCGAGCTCGGCGGGCGAAACGAGGCGGCGGCGGTCGCCGGATTCCGCGAGGGGTTGGCTGCCTTGCCCGATCAGGTGGCGGGCGTACTCGACCGTGAAGCGGAGATCGTGCCGGTGGCCCAAGACGCCGTCTCGCGGCGGATCTACGCGACCGGCGCCGGACCGAACGAGGTCTCCGCCCTTGAACTGGTAATCAAGGCGCGGGAGGCCGCCTACGCCACGATCGACGCGCTGCCGCTGGAGCAATTTCTGCACGGACCGATGGTCGCGGTCAACGCCGACGACCAGGCCGTCGTCATCCACACTCCTGGCGCCGCCGCGACCCGCGTCGCGGAAGTGGCCGCGGTTCTCAACGGGATCGGCGCCCGGCTCTGGCTCGTCGGTGAGCCAGTCGCCTCGCTGCCCGACGTCACCACCTTTGCCCTGCCGGCGATCCCGGAGATCCTCTCTCCCCTCCTCACCGTCGTCCCGATGCAGATGTTCGCTTACCAGATGGCGACCCTGAAAGGGCTCAACCCCGATACCTTCCGTCGCGACAACCCCCGCTACGCCGAGGCGTTCGGGCTGCTCAAGCTCTAGCTC
>JACCSN010000303.1 GCA_013812985.1 Hyphomicrobiales bacterium
GTGTGAGACAGCCGAAGCCTCCGCCGGGGCAAACATGGAAAACATGGAATCCAGCATGGGGAACATGGGTGAGCACCAGCAGGCATACATGCAGGCGATGACGAAGACTGAGGACGCCATGATGCGCGGCATCATGGCGGAGGACGCTGACGTCGCCTTTGCCTGCGGCATGATGGGACATCACCAGGCGGCTATCAATATGGCCAATGTCGAGCTCCAGGTCGGCGATGCCGGGCCGATGAAGGAGATGGCGCAAAAGATCATCGACGCGCAGAAGCAGGAGATCGCTGAGTTGAGGGCGTGGATCGAGGAGCAGGCTCAGTGACGCACCGTTTCAATCCGCAGATGAAAAGCTGCGTTGACGAATGCCTGCGCTGCTACGCGATATGCCTGCAGATGGCGATGAATCATTACCTGGAAGTCGGCGGTGAGCACGTAAAGCCCAGCACTTCCGCCTGATGATGGCATGCACGGAGATAGCGAGGAACACCTTGGGATCGAACGGCAGGTCGGCTTTGCTCATCACGGGCGCTCCGCGGGGCCCGTAAGGGGGCCCTTGATTTTTAGGGGGCCCTTGATTTTTCGCAAGCGTACCACTGTCTCGTGTCCGCGAAAACTCGGGAAACAAGTCCGTCGTTCGTCCCCCCACAGTGGTCAATATTGACCAGACCGCGCGGTCCATCGCTGTCAGGTTCAATCCTCCGACCCCATCGGTCGCTCCCTCCCCCGGCCACCGATGAGACGTTGGCACGATCGAGCCGGGATTTTCAAGCATTGGGAATGGGGCAAAGGCAGTATGCAACCGACGACGTTCAGGGAACAGTTCAGCGACGCGGAGGATGCTTGCGTTCTCGCGCAAGCGATCGTCGACACGGTTCGCGAACCCATCCTGGTGCTGGATTCGCGGCTGCAGGTCATCGCGGCCATGGGCCGCTCTGCCGTGCAAGGTCGCGACCATGAAGACTGAGGGTCGACTCCGATGGACCGCCGGGGTTGCAACGCTCCTGTCGCTGATCTCCTGCTACGGCTCGCTTGCTCTGATCGCGGGTCTGGGCGCGCTCGGGATAAGCGTCGCTTTGAACGAGGCCGTCTGGGCTGGTGCCATCGTCCTGTTCGCGGTCCTCGCCATTGTCGGACTGGCCTTCGGTCCGTCTCGTCATGGCCGTCATGGACCGCTCGTCATCGGCGGTCTCGGGGCGGCGGCACTCGTCTATGCGATGTATGTCAGCTATTCGATCGGGATCGAACTGACCGGTTTCGTTCTCCTTGTCGCCGCGACACTTTCAGATCTGCGGTTTCGTCGGTCCGTCGGCCGCGACGAAAGCCGGATTTGAATGTGATCCGATGAGCGACGCGCGAACGACGCCGCCGATCCTGGCGAACAAACATTACGACGCGGCGTCGGTCTTCACGCCCGAGAGTCTTCTCCGCGAGGCGAAGCGGCAGAAGGGTGGCGCAGACATCGGCGTTCCCAATGTCTGCATCCTCGATCCGGACGGAGACATCGTCCGTGATCTGAAGGCGTCTGGTCGAACCCGGTCGCATCCCGGCTGGGTGTGCTACCACACCGAGCTTCATGTTTTCGAAGAGCAGGGCGTGACCTTCGGAATTGTCGGGTGCGCCGTGGGGGCGTCGTTCGCGGTCCTGGTCGCCGAAGAGCTGTTCGTCTCCGGTTGCAGACTCCTGATCAGCATCACATCCGCCGGGCAGATCGTCCCTCTGGGGCGGCCGCCTTACTTCATCCTGATCGAGAAAGCGCTCCGCGATGAGGGGACGAGCTATCACTACATGCCGCCTTCCGAATGGTCCGTGGCTTGCCCGACACTTCTCGACAGGCTTGCGGGCGACTGCGTGCCCAACGAAGTGCCGATCGTTCGCGGGTCGACGTGGACGACGGACGCGCCCTTCCGCGAGACCGCAGCGGCCATCACCGCCATGCGCGACAAGGGCATTCATGCCGTCGAGATGGAGGCCGCCGCGCTCTACGCACTGGCCGCCGCACGCGACAAACCAATCGTCTGCCTTGCCCATGTGACAAACCAGATGGGGATCATCGAAGGCGACTTCGAGAAAGGCGAAGCCAATGGCGTGTTGGACGCCCTGTCTGTCGCGCACCGAGTCGCGGTTCGCCTGAACGGCGATGTTGGGCAAACCGATTCGACACCAAAGGCAACAGAAGGTCTTGGATCGGAGACCTAGTATTCCGTAACAAGATGGTTGGCAAAGTTGCCTCTAGATAGCTCTCAACTGAGTAATTAGAGAATGCGTCTATGACTGGATTTGTTGAAAGCGCCCGACGAAAATTTGCGATCCGCGACCAGCAGATATCTCTCATAACCGCACCTCCACCCAGTTCGCCACGATTAGCCCCGGTACAGCGCCATGCGTCCAGCGCCATGCCGGTGAAGACGGACCGGATCGACGCGCGCAACATCGCTTATGCGCTGCATGCAGGCTGGTACCGGGCGGTTCACGTGAAGAGCCAGGCGACGCACAAGCTCCGGGCGCTTTTACGCAGCCGCGAGATGCTGATCAAATGCCGGATCGAGATCGAGAATCACCTGCGCGGCATCCTGAAGGCTTTCGGGCTCAAGGTTGGCACGCCGGCGAAGGGACGCTTCGAAGCGCGAGTGCGTGAGCTCGCCGAAGGCGACATGATGCTCACACCAGTGGTCGACGCTATGCTCAGGGTGCGGCGCGAGCTTGTACAGCGGCTCGACGATCTGCATCGGTTGCTCTTGACCACGGTCCGGGCCGACCCGGTCTGCGGGCGCCTGATGAGCGTGCCCGGTGTGGGGCCGGTGACAGCCTTGGCGTTTCGCACCTCGATCGAGGATCCGACCCGGTTCACGAAGTCGTCCCTGGTCGGCAGCTACTTCGGCCTGACGCCACGCAAGTATGCCTCTGGGGAGACAGACCGCAACGGCGGGATCAGCCTCTGCGGCGATAGGATGGTACGCTCGCTTCTATGCGAAGCCGCCAACGTGTTGCTGACACGGGTACAGCGCTGGAGCTGGTTGAAGCGGTGGGGGGTCGAGGTCGCCCGCCGGCGCGGCCATATGCGGGCC
>JACCSN010000314.1 GCA_013812985.1 Hyphomicrobiales bacterium
GCCGCCCGAACCGCCCGGTGCCCAGTCGTCGTCGCCAAGCTCGATCGGCTCTCGCGCGACGTGGCCTTTATCTCCGGCCTGATGGCCCAGCGTGTGCCGTTCATCGTGGCTGAGCTCCGCACCGTAATTTGACCGGTTGGTTCAGGCAAGCATAGGCATTGCCGCAACTTATCTACTCCAGAAGGAGGAACGGGGCTCGTGGGCCCCGTTCGTTCGCTGTTCTGCGGGCTAGTAGTCCATGCCGCCCATACCGCCCATACCGCCCATGCCGCCGCCCGGCATACCACCGGCGCCGGACTCCTTCTTCGGGTGCTCGGCGACCATAGCCTCAGTCGTCACCAGCAGACCCGCCACCGAAGCAGCGTCCTGCAATGCGACCCGGACGACCTTGGCCGGGTCGATGATGCCGGCCTGAACGAGATCCTTGTATTCCTCGGTCTGCGCGTCGAAGCCGAACGTGTCCGACTTGTCGTCGAACACTTTGCCAACGACGATCGAACCGTCCACGCCGGAATTCTGGGCGATCTGGCGGATCGGCGCCTCAAGCGCCTTGAGAACGATGTTTATGCCAGCCTGGACATCCGGGTTGTCGGAAGAGACACCCTGGATCGCCTTCTTGGCGCGCAGGAGAGCGACGCCGCCTCCCGGCACAATACCTTCCTCGACGGCTGCGCGGGTCGCGTGGAGAGCGTCGTCGACGCGGTCCTTTCTCTCCTTCACCTCGATCTCGCTGCCGCCGCCAACCCGAATGACCGCGACGCCGCCGGAGAGCTTGGCCAAGCGTTCCTGTAGCTTCTCCTTGTCGTAGTCAGAGGTGGTCTCCTCGATCTGCGCCTTGAGCTGGGCGATCCGGCCCTCGATCTCTGATTTATCCCCGGCGCCGTCCACGATCGTGGTGTCTTCCTTGGAGATCGACACCTTCTTCGCATGGCCGAGCATGTCGAGCGTGACGTTCTCCAGCTTGATGCCCAGGTCTTCGGAGATGAGCTGACCGCCGGTCAGCACTGCGATGTCCTGCAGCATGGCCTTGCGGCGATCGCCGAAGCCCGGCGCCTTGACGGCTGCGACCTTCAGGCCGCCGCGCAGCTTGTTGACGACAAGCGTGGCGAGCGTCTCGCCCTCAACGTCCTCGGCGATGATAAGCAGCGGCTTCCCAGACTGCACGATCGCTTCAAGCAGCGGCAGCATGGACTGCAAGTTGGGAAGTTTCTTCTCGTGCAGAAGGATGTAGGGGTCCTCCAACTCGGCGACCATCTTTTCCGCGTTGGTGATGAAATACGGAGAGATGTAGCCGCGGTCGAACTGCATCCCTTCCACGACCTCGAGCTCCATCTCAAACGATTTTGCCTCCTCGACCGTGATGACACCCTCATTGCCGACTTTTTCCATTGCTTCAGCGATCATACGGCCGATTTCGGTCTCGCCATTGGCCGCAACTGTGCCGACCTGGGCAATTTCCGACGAGCCCTTGATCTTCTTGGCCTGCTTTTCGATGTTTTTGACCACCTCGGCTACGGCCAGGTCGATGCCGCGCTTCAGATCCATCGGATTCAGGCCGGCAGCCACCATCTTGGCGCCTTCCTTGACGATCGCCTGCGCAAGCACTGTGGCGGTGGTCGTGCCGTCGCCGGCAACGGTGCTGGTCTTCGACGCGACCTCGCGCACCATCTGCGCGCCCATGTTTTCGAACTTGTCCTCAAGCTCGATTTCCTTGGCGACCGTCACGCCGTCCTTGGTGATCCGGGGCGCGCCATAGCTCTTATCAAGGACGACGTTGCGACCTTTGGGGCCGAGCGTCACCTTCACGGCATTGGCGAGTATATCGACGCCGCGCAGCATCTTGTCACGCGCGTCGGTGGAAAATCTGACGTCCTTGGAAGCCATTTTCGTTCTCCTGAACTGTGTGGTGTGTTCGACAGTGCCTAGGCGGCTTTCCGCCTGGCCTGGGTGCTCTCGAGCACCCCCATGATGTCGGACTCCTTCATGATAAGGAGCTCTTCACCGTCGATCTTGACCTCGGTGCCGGACCACTTGCCGAACAACACCCGGTCGCCTGCCTTAAGGTCGACGGGGACGAGCTTGCCGGCTTCGTCGCGGGCGCCAGGGCCGACTGCGACGACTTCGCCTTCCTGCGGCTTCTCTTTGGCGGTGTCGGGAATGATGATACCGCCCTTCGTCTTGTCTTCACCTTCGAGGCGGCGGATGACGATTCGGTCGTGCAGCGGACGAAATTTCATAGGGGTTTCCTCTCGGGACTAATTCGACGCCCAAAAACTGTGCGTATTTGGCACTCGTCGGTGAAGAGTGCTAATTTCTTAGGTGGGCGTGCGTGGGCGAAAAACAAGCCGCTTCCTCTGCGCCAACTGGCTTCCAACCGCGTCTTCGACACCTACGGGTACATCGTCGATGCCTCATGCGTAGCTTGGCGAAAGCTCATCGCCCAGCCAGAGACGAAATCAATCGGAATGCGCGAATGGGCGCATACCGGTCAAACATAGGGGCCGTTGGTGTAAGCATCTTCCTTAACCGCCCACCAGTCGCTAGCAGGCTGAGGAAGAATCCAGCTGGTTCAGCGGCGATGGCTGGTGCGGGATGGCTTAAGGCCGGCGGGTTGGCTCCGGCGGCTACTTTGAGGTGGATTTCTTCTTTGGTCTCGGCCCTGCTCATGCCGCTAGGGCCAGGAGCTTGGGCAGTCGGACAAGATTGTAGGCGGCCATGGCGAGGGTGAACTGCCAGCCGACGCGCGCCAGCCCT
>JACCSN010000316.1 GCA_013812985.1 Hyphomicrobiales bacterium
ACCGGCGTGTCCTACCTCTTCATCACGCACGACATCGCCACCGTCCGCGCCATCGCCGATTCCATCGCCGTCATGCACCGCGGCAAGCTGGTCCGCTTCGGGCCGAAGGATCAGGTCCTGTCGCCACCCTTCGACGACTACACCGACCTGCTGCTGTCTTCCGTGCCGGAGATGGAGATCGGCTGGCTGGAGAAGGTCTTGAAGACGCGGCGGATGGTGGGCGCGGGGAATTAGCCTCGCCGGTGGCGAGGGCCGCGTAAGCCCTCGCCATCCTTGGCGTCGTAATCTCAGTTCAGCTTTGCTTTGACTCGGTTTGCTCCACCTGCTTTCTTCCAGGCCTCCAGTCGATGCGATGCTGCGTTGGACGATACTCCAGGGCTTGGCAAACTGCATAGCGGGTCTTGCCAAGGTCGAACAGTCGATAGCATAGCAACCGGCCTTGATTTATCCACTGCCCAGCGCCGGATCGTCGCTGCACGCCATGACCTCTGGAGGCTCTCCATGATTCCCGTCCTGTCGGCCCTGAGCGCCGAGATCGCGGAACTCTGCCAACAATATCACGTCAGCCGGCTCGACGTGTTCGGCTCAGCCGCGCGGCAACATGATTTCGCGGAAGAGTCCGATGTCGATTTGCTCGTGGAATACGAGGCAGGCCACCATCCGCCCAGCCTGAAGGATTATCTTGCGCTCCGTGATGCGCTCGAAAGCCTGCTCAGCCGCAAGGTGGACCTGATCATGGCGAGCGCGGTCAGCAATCCATATGTTCACGCTGGCATCGAACGTTCCAGGCAAAATCTGCATGGAGCGTGATCCGCGGGGGTGGCTATACGATGCACGGCAGAGCGCGGACGCAATCACCCGCTTTCTCGCAGGCATCTCCCAGGACGAGTACCTGACGAATGAGATCCTTCGGGCTGCGGTGGAAAGGCATTTCGAGATCATCGGAGAAGCGCTTGCACGTCTGGCGAGGAGCAGCCCTGAGGTTGCTGCCAGAATACCTGATTTAGCGCGCGCGGTGGCGTTTCGTAACCTCCCCATTCACGTTACAGGGTGGTCGACAGCCAAACGGTATGGCGCATCACGCAGGAGGACCTGCCTCCCTTGCGCGATGGGGTTGCCGCCTTGCTGGCTGACTTGGAGAGCGGACCGGCATGATCGCATCCCGATCGACAGTAGGCGTAGGGTGGGCAAAGCCGCGCAAGCGGCGTGCCCACGCGGGCTCAGTCAGACGGTGGGCACGCTGCGCTTTGCCCACCCTACGACTCGCTTGAGGCGCGGCGGCGGGTGAGCGCGGGAGCCGAAACGCGTGAGCAGGTGCCTAAACGGCTCACGCCATCGCGCGCCTGAAATTGCGGTAGATCAGCCGTGCATTGTCGGCGAAGGCGGGCATGTTCGCCGCAGCGTCCGCCTTCAATTGCGACAAGGCTTGCGGACCGAGCGTCGCTTCGAGCGCCTGCTTGTAGGCTGGCACTGCGCCCCAATTATCGACGGTCTCGGGCTCGATCTCGACATGATACTGCATCGACCAGGCGTGTCGGCCGATCCGCATGGCCTGGACCGGGCAGGTGTCTGACCTGGCGAGGACGACCGCCCCGTCCGGCGGCTGCGCGACGCGGACGGAGTGCCACTGCAGGCATTTCTGCATCCTGGGCATATCCGCGAAGATGGGGTCGGCGATGCCTTCCTGCGTGAGCTCAACGTTCAGGATGCCGATCTCGGGTGGGTGCTGCGGGCCGCACGTGCCCCCGAGCGCGTCGGCCAGGAGCTGGTGGCCGAGGCATAGCCCGAGAAAGGGCCGGTCGAGCTCGCGGACCCAGCGGCGGATCGCCTGCTTCTCCTCGACAAGCCAGGGATGCTCCTCGACATCCCACACGTCCATCGGGCCGCCCATGACCCAAAGTGCGTCGTATTTTTCCAGTGCGGGAATAGGCTCTCCGGCGTCCAGCTCGACGGCGTCCCATGCCACGCCGTCCTCGGCGAGGAACGACCGCAGGATTCCCGGATGCTCGCAAGCGATGTGCTGGAAGACAAGAAGGCGCATGGCAGGCTCCCGCCCGATTAGGCCCGGCATCGGGCTCCGGATCAATAAGCGCCGCTCACCGCCCCTTCCACACGGGCTCCCGCTTTTCGGCAAACGCGCGTGGCCCTTCCTTCTGGTCTTCGCTGCCATAGAGGATATCGACGGTGGCGAATTGCCGCCGCGCGATCCGGTTCATCACCGTCTGAAAGCTCTCCGCCTCCGCCGCCCGCGCGACCTCCTTGATGGCCGCGAAGACCAGCGGCGGGCCGCTGGCCAGAATCCGCGCCAGCTCCCAGGCGCGCTGCATAAGCTGCTCGGTCGGCAGAATCTCGTTGACGAGGCCCCAACGGTGCGCCTCCGATACATCCATCCAGCGCCCGGTGAGCAGCATATCCATCGCGACATGATAGGGCATGCGCTTCGGCAGCTTCACCGTCGCGGCGTCGGCCAGCGTTCCGGCGCGGATCTCCGGCAAGGCGAAGCGCACATGCTCGGCCGCGAGGATCAGGTCGGCTGAGAGCGCCAGCTCGAACCCGCCGCCCACCGCCATGCCGTTCAAGGCGGCGATGACCGGCTTGTTCAGGTCGCGCAGCTCCTGCAGGCCGCCGAAGCCGCCGACCCCGTAATCCGCGTCCACCGCGGCACCCGCCGCCGCCGCTTTCAGATCCCAACCGGCGGAGAAGAATTTATCCCCGCCGCCGGTGACAATGGCGACGCGCAACTCCGGATCGTCGCGGAACGCCTGAAAAACCTCGCCCATGCGCCAGCTGGTCGGGTGGTCGATCGCATTCGCCTTGGGTCGGTCCAGGGTCACTTCCAGGACACCGCCCTCGCGGCGGATCTTGACGGCATCGGTCATGATAAACTCCGCAAGCGGATCAGCGCGTCGACTG
>JACCSN010000320.1 GCA_013812985.1 Hyphomicrobiales bacterium
GTGCGGCGCGGGGTGCGCGCCGCACCGCGGCTGCATCGGGCGGCCTGCTGGCTGCGCCGCCGCCATCCGAGCTGGGGGGCGGAGCTGATTTGCGCCATCCTGGCCGAGCGCTACCCGCACGAACGGCACCCCCACCCGCGCACGGTCCGTCGCTGGTTGGCGGCCCAGGGCTTGCAGCGGCCACCCCCGCCACCCCGCGAGCCGCCGCCGCCGCGGGCGACGATCCCCCACGCCACCTGGCAACTGGACGCCAAGGAGCAGATCCGTCCCGGGGACGGCAGCCGGGCCAGTTGGCTGACCGCCACCGATGAAGCCTCCGGGGCGGTGGTGGTGGCGGTCGTTTTCCCCCCTCGGGAGTTGGACGCAGGTCGCCCAGCAGGCGGTGCAAGCGGCGTTGCGCCAGGCGTTCACCATCTGGGGGCGGCCCCAGCGGCGGCGCGTGGACAATGGCCCCCCTGGGGGTCGTGGAACGACTTGCCCCCGGACCTCGCGCTGTGGGCGATCGGGCTGGGGATCGCGATGCATTGGAACCGACCCCGCCACTGTCAGGAGAACGGGAAGGTCGAGCGCAGCCACGGTGTGCGGGCGGGCTGGGTCGAGCCAGCGACCTGCCCCGATGTGGCCACCTTGCAGACGCGGTTGACGGCGGCCAGTCGGCTCCAGCGCGAGGTCTACCCGGCGCTGCGGGGCCAAGCGCGCAGCGTCGCCTTCCCGGCGCTGGGGCAGGGCGGGCGGCCGTACGCGCCAGCACGGGAGGCTGCGCTCTTCGACGCCCAGCGGGTCTGGCGCTATTTGGCGGGCCAGGTCTGGACGCGGCAGGTGGACAAGGTCGGGCGCATCTCGCTCTACAACCGGCCCCTCGGCGTGGGGCGCGCCTCCGCCGGGCACGAGGTGGCCGTGCGCTTCGACCCCACCACCGTGACGTGGACGATCCAGGACGCGGCCGGACGAACCATCACCCAGCACCCGGCCCCGGAACTGAGCCGCGCGCGCATCCGGCGCTTGGACGTCAGCCAGCGGCGCCAGCAGGCAAACCCTCATGTCCACCCCCCACGGGGCTAACCTTACGCCCGACGACACCAGCGGCGCCCCTACGGTACGACGGGCGCGGCCAGCCGTAGGCGAGCGCGGCGTCCCGACGACGATCTGTGCCGATACCATCTCGTCCGCGAACTGAGCCTAGCGGCGGAGGCGCTCCCCATCGGGGTCGAAGCGCGGCTCCGTCGCCACCGTCGCCGGATAGGCATCGCCGAAGAACTCGATATTCAGCCGCTGGCCCGGCGAGGCTAGCGCCACCGGCAGATAGGCGTAGGCGATGCTCTCGCCGGTCGATGCGCCATAGGCGGCACTGGTGACATAGCCGGCCACCGCATTGCCGGCGAGCACCGGCTCCTTCCCCATCACGATCAGGGAGGGATCATCGAGCGTGAGGCAGGTGAGGCGCCGTGTCGGACCAGCCGCCTTGACCTGGCGCAACGCCGCCTGACCGAGAAACGGCTCCTTGTTGAGGCGAACGGCAAAGCCGACCCCGGCCTCGTACGGATCGTGCTCGGTATCCATGTCGAGCCTCCACAGCCGATAGCCCTTCTCGATCCGCATCGCCTCGAAGGCGGCACGCCCGGTCGCGATCAGACCGTCCGCCTGCCCCGCCGTCCAGAGGAGATCCCACAAGCGGCGCCCATACTCGGCCGGGGCATAGAGCTCCCAGCCGAGCTCACCGACGTAGGAGAGGCGCAGCGCCGTCACCGGCACCTCGCCGACCGCGATCTGGCGCGCCGCGTAGTAGGGAAAGCCGTCGTTGCTGAGATCGTCGTCGCAGATCCGCGCCAAGATCTGGCGCGCCGCCGGCCCCCAGAGACCGAGACAGCAGAGGGCGCCGGTGATGTCGCGGACGTGTGTCGTGGCGTCGCATCCAAGATGCTGCTGGAGCCAGGCCCGATCTTGCGGTCCGTTGCAGCCGACCTGAAAAGTCTCCTCCCCCAGCCGCGCCACCGTGATGTCGCTGCGAATCCCCCCGGCCTCATCGAGGAGGAGGGCGTAGCTGACACTGCCGATTGGCCGGTCGATCCGGTTGCTCGCCATCCGCTCCAAGAACGCGAGCGCGCCGCACCCGCTCACTTCGAGTTTGGGTAGCGGCGACATATCGACGAGGGCGGCGCGCTCCCGCGTCGCGAGGTGTTCCGCGACCGCGAGCGGTGACCAGTGGCGCCCAGCCCAGCCGTGGCGCGGCGCCACGCGGTAGTCGGCCAGCAACCGCTCATTGGCGGCGTACCAGCGAGGTTGCTCCCAGCCGCGCCCCTCGAAGAAGAGGGCGCCGAGATCGCGTTGCCGCTCGAAAAAGGGGCTGGTGCGGAGTGGCCGCGGCTGCTCCAACTGCTGCAAGGGGTGAATCACGTCGTAGATCTCGCGGTACTGCTGGGCGCCACGGGCGCGCACGTAGGCGGCGGTGCCCGCGTGCGGTTCAAAGCGGTTGAGGTCGCACTCGTGGAGATCAACGGCGGCGCGGCCAGCCGTCATCCACTCCGCGACCGCCTTCGCGGCGCCCCCGGCGTGGGTGATCCAGATCGCCTCCGCCGCCCAGAACCCCCGCACCTCCGCCGACTCACCCAGCAGGGGGAAGCTATCGGGGGTGAACGAGAACATCCCGTTGTAGGCATCGGCGATCTCGACGTTGGCGAGGGCGGGCACCAAGGCCACGGCGTCGGCCCACGATGGCGCAAAGGCGGCGGCGTCGAACCTGTTGGAAGCTGGCATGTCGTCGGGCGCGCCGTGGGGTCGAATCGCTTCCGGGGCGACGACCACCGGCTCGTGACCGTAGGCGCCGACCGCGTAGCCGTCGCGGCGCTGCCGGAAATAGAGATCGCAATCTTGGTGACGCAGCACCGGCTGCACGATCTCCCGCGTTTCCCCCGCCAGTTCCGCCAACGGGGTCGTCCAGGCCAATTGATGCTCGACTGGCGACAACGGGAGAGAGACACCCGCCATGCGGCCGAGGCGTGGCCCCCAGATGCCGGCGCAGACCAGCACGCGCTCCGTCGCGATCCGGCCGGTCGGCGTCAGCACCGCCCGCACCCGGCCCCGCGCCACTTCGATCCCGACGACGGGAGTCCGCTCACGGAAGGAGGCGCCGGCGGCGCTCGCCAACCGCGTCAGCGCGGCGCTGGCGGCGACCGCTCTCGCGATCCCATCAGAGGGGACGGCGTAGGCGCCGAGGATCGCGGCCGGGTCGATCAGGGGGAGTCGCCGCTGCGCTTCCTCAGGGGTCAGCAAGGAGCCATCGACCCCCCAACTCTTGGCCCACCCCCATTTCCGTTTGAGGTCATCCCAGCGACCGGGCGTCGCCGCCACTTCGAGGCTGCCGACGCCATACCAGCAGGGCTCGCCCTCGTCCTCGAGCTCACCGTAGAGCCGGACCGTCTCTTGGGCGAACCCGGTCATCGTTTTCGAGCCACTGGTTTGGAAGACGATACCGGGTGCATGCGAGGTCGAGCCACCGGCGCGCGGCAATGGCCCCTGCTCGAGCACGATCACGTCGCGGCAGCCGAGGCGGGTCAGGTGATAGGCGGCGGCGCAGCCGACGATCCCGGCGCCGACGA
>JACCSN010000331.1 GCA_013812985.1 Hyphomicrobiales bacterium
CGGCCATTCCGTCTGCAGGTAGTCTTCCAGCTTGGAAAGCACCCGCGCCGCGCCGCCGGTGGTGGTCGTCATGTGGAAATGGTCGTCGGCGAGACAGGTTGTCACCCCGTCGTCCATGACCATGCCGTCCTCGCCGAGCATCAGGCCATAGCGCGCCTTGCCGGGCGCGAGCTTCAGCCAGGCATTCGTGTAAACCCGGTTGAGGAATTCGCGCGCGTCCGGCCCGCGCACGTCGATCTTCCCAAGCGTCGAGGCGTCGAGCACGCCGATGGTTGTGCGGGCGGCTTTGGCCTCGCGCTGCACGGCGTCGTGAAAGCCCTCTCCGGCCTGCAGATAGGCGCGCGCCCGCAGCCAATCGCCCACCGGCTCGAACACGGCGCCGTTGGCGCGATGCCAGTCGTGCATGGGCGTCGTGCGGCGCGGAGCAAACAGGTCGCCAACATGCTGGCCGGCCAAAGCGGCGAAGGTCACCGGCTTGTAGGGCTGGCGATTGGTCGTGGTCCCGACCGCGGGAATGGTCTCGTTGCGGAGCGACGCCAGGACGCCGAAGGCGTTAAGGTTCGCGACCTTGCCTTGATCGGTTCCCATGCCGGCCGTCGTGTAGCGTTTCGCATGCTCCACGGAGCGGTAGCCTTCCCGGACCGCCAGGGCGAGATCCTTTGTCGTCACGTCGTCCTGCAGGTCGATCCAGGCGCGAATCTTGCCTTTCGGGCGATTCGACGGGAGTTCCGGAACGACCCGGATCGGCCCCTGCCCCGTCTGGCCGCCGACGATATGCGGCAGGTCGGGCGCGTTTGCGTCGAAGCCGGCCGCCCGCGCCGCTTCCATTCCGGCCCGCGCACCCTCCCGGAAAGCGTCCAGCATGCCGAACGAGCCGTTGGCCGCCCCGGCCGAGCGCTCGTCCTGCCAGGAGCGGGCCGGCCGGAAGGCCTCGATCTCCTCGTCATAGCGGACTTTTCCGCGCGACTGCGAGAACAGCGAGGCATTTGGCGTCCAGCCTCCCGAGACGGCCAGGAGGTCGCAATCGATGTGGACTGGCTTGTCACCGAGCTTCCCGTCGGCCCTGAGCGGCCTGACTTCGACCGCGCTGATCCGCCGCCGCCCCGCTGTGGCGACGATCGTCGCATTGCCGTAGATCGGTATGCCGCGCCGCGCCGTCTCCGTCAGATGCAGCGGCCCCATGTCGGAGCGCAGGTCGACCACGCCGGCCACCTCGCCGCCATGCTTGGCGATGTCGAGCGCCGCGTCCCAGCCGAAATCGTTGTTGGTGAACACGACGACCCGCTTCCCCGGCAGCACGCCGTAGCGGTGCATGAAAGTCCGAACCGCGCCGGCCAGCATGATCCCCGGCCGGTCATTCTCGTGGAAGGTGAGCGGCCTCTCGATCGAGCCGGTGGCGAGCACGACCTGCTTCGCCCGGATACGCCACATGCGCTGACGCGGCAGATGAGCCGGCCGCGCGGCTTCCGGGAGATGATCGGCGACGCGTTCCCAGAGGCCGACGAAGTTGTGTGAGTAGTAGCCGAACGCCGTCGTGCGCGTGAGGACGAGAACCTCCGGCATGGACAGGAGCTCGGCTCGGACCTCCGCAACCCACTCGGCGGGAGGCTTTTCCGCGATCGACAGCACGTCCGGATCGCGCGACAGCAACGTCCCGCCAAGCTCCGCCGTCTCTTCGGCGAGGATGACCCGCGCCCCAGCGCGGCCTGCGGCCAGCGCCGCCATCAGCCCGGCCGGGCCGCCGCCGGCGACGAGCACGTCGCAATGCCGGTTTACCGCTTCGTAGCGGTCCGGGTCGGGCCGGGTGGGCGCGCGCCCCAGGCCGGCGGAACGGCGGATGAACGGCTCGAACAGCATCCAGGAGCCGAGCGGGCCCTTGAAGGTCTTGTAGTAAAAGCCGGCGGGCAGGAACGGCCAGACGAAATCCGCCGCCGCGCCGATGTCCCAGTTAAGGCTCGGCCAGCAATTCTGCGGCCGCGCCGAGAGCCCCTCGTAAATCTCCTGCTCGGTCGCTCGCGTGTTGGGGTCGGTGCGGCCCGGATCGTCGCCGATCTGCACGATGCCGGCGGGATCCTCCGAACCCGCCGCCAGGATGCCGCGCGGCCGGTGATACTTGAAGGACCGCGCCACCATGTGCTCGCCGTGAGCCAGCAGCGCCGAGGCCAGCGTGTCGCCCGGATGGCCGCTATAGCTTCGGCCGCCGAAGGCGAAGCGCACGACGCGCGAGCGATCGATGCGGCCGCCCGTGGGCAGGCGATGAACCTGCCGTTTCACCGCCGGCGCTCCGCTGCAAGCTCGTCCGCCAGCATCACCCTGGCCGCATCGTTGCCCGAGCCGATCACCGCTTCCCCGCTTGGCGTCACCGGCAAATTGGCGTTCACTTCCGGCCTGGGCTCGCCCACCTTGTAGACGGCCAGGATGTCGTCGGTCGCCGTGTTCCGCAGCACGTTGAACCAGCGGCGGCATCCGGCCTGGTGGTTCCAGCGCTCGGCGAAAACCCCCTTGGGGTTGCTGCGGTGAAAGACGTAGCCCGCCCATTCGGGATCGCTCATGCCCTCGCTCGCCGCCGGACGCGCGATATGCGCCTCGCCGCCATAGCCGAACTCCGACATGTCGCGGTCGCCGCAATTGGGGCAGCGGATCAGGAACATGCTTTTCCGCCTGACTCGACCTCATCCTGGCGAGGTGCAAGGGCTCCTGAGCCATCACCCTCATCCTGAGGCGCCCGGCGAAGCCGGGCCTCGAAGGATCGGATGCGAGGCGCGCCCGCTGGAGCCCTCGTGGTTCGAGGCTCGCCTTGCTCGCACCTCACCATGAGGGTGTTGGTGGCTTGAGCGGGCCAAGATTTCAGGCGGAGATGCGCCATCAGAATTGGCCCTCAATGCGCCACGGCGGCGGCGCCGTGCTCGGCGACCAGCGCGCCGGTGACGAAGCGCTCCATCGAGAAGGGCGCGGCGACCGGGTTCGGCTCGTCGCGGGCGACGAGGTCGGCGAAGACGTGGCCGGAGCCGGGCGTCGCCTTCCAGCCCCCGGTTCCCCAGCCGCCGTTGATGTAGAAGCCCTTGACCGGCGTCTTGGAGATGATCGGGCTGGCGTCCGGGCAGACATCGACGATGCCGCCCCATTGCCGCATCATCCGGAGCCTCGACACGAACGGGAACAGCTCGATCAGCGAGGCCATCTGGTGCTCGATGATGTCGAGCGAGCCGCGCTGGGTGTAGCTCACATAGGGGTCGATACCGGCGCCAATGACCAGTTCGCCCTTGTCCGACTGGCTCACATAGACGTGCACCGCGTTCGACATGATCACGCAGGGGATGACCGG
>JACCSN010000346.1 GCA_013812985.1 Hyphomicrobiales bacterium
TGAACCCGGTGCGCACCGGCTATTCGGCGATCGCCGATGAATGGATCGCCATCCGGCCGGGCACCGACGGGCTCTTTGTCATGGCTCTCATCCACGAGCTCCTGAAGGCCGACCGGATCGACCGCGACTATCTTGCGCTTTTCACCGACGCGACGTGGCTGGTCGTGCAGGATCCCGGTGGGGCGGAGGACGGGCTGTTCCTGCGCGACCCGGACGGGCGACCGCTGGCCTGGGACGCGGAGCGCGAGGAGCTTGTGCTTGCCCAGGCACCCGAGACCAAGCCGACGCTGTCCGGCGTGGTGGAACTGCCGGATGGCAGGCGCGCCGTGCCGAGCTCCCAGCTGATGGCCGACCGCTACCTCCACGCGGAATACGCGCCGGAGGCGGTGGCGGAGCGCTGTGGCGTGCCGGCCGAGACGATCCGCCGGATCGCCGCCGAGATCGCCCACGCGGCCTTCGGCGAGCCGCTCATCCTCGAACAGCCCTGGACCGACAGCTTCGGCCGCCGCCACGAGCGCATGGTCGGCCGGCCGGTTGCCATGCACGCCATGCGCGGAATCTCCGCCCATTCGAACGGATTCCACACATGCCGCGCGCTTCACCTCCTGCAGATACTCCTCGGCAGCGTCGATGCGCCCGGCGGCTGGCGCTACAAGGCGCCGTACCCAAAAGCCTGCCCGCCGAACGCCAAGCCGACCGGCCGGTCGGAGGATGTCTGCCCCGGCGAGCCGATGCCAGGTATGCCGCTTGGCTTCCCGCAAGGGCCGGAGGACCTGCTCGTCGACGACAACGCCGCTCCGCTCCGCATCGACAAGGCGTTCAGCTGGGACGCGCCGTTCGCCGTCCACGGCATGCTGCAAATGGTGATCGTCAATGCCTGGAAGGGCGATCCCTATCCGATCGACGTGCTCTTCCTCTACATGACCAACATGGCCTGGAACTCGGCGATGAGCACCGCCGAGACCATGAAGATGCTCACCGACAAGGATGCTGAAACCGGCGAATACCGCATCCCGAAGATCATCTATTCCGACGCCTTCAATTCCGAGATGGTAGCCTTCGCCGATCTGGTCCTCCCCGACACGACCTATCTGGAGCGCTGGGATTGCATCTCGCTCCTCGACCGTCCGATCGGCAACGCGCATGGCGCGGGCGACGGCATCCGCCAGCCGGTGGTGCAGCCCGACCGCGACGTGCGGCCGTTCCAGGATGTCCTGATCGACCTTGGCGCGCGGCTGAAGCTGCCGGCCTTCGCCCATCCGGACGGGACGGCGCGCTATCCGGGCTTCCATCCGGATTACATGGTCAATTACGAGCGCAAGCCGGGAGTCGGGCCGCTCGCCGGCTGGCGCGGCGCGGATGGGAGCGAGGCGGGTAAGGGCGCCCCCAACCCCCGGCAGCTGGAGAAATACGTCGAGAACAAGTGCTTCTGGCGGCACGAATTCACCGAGGAGGAGAGCTATTTCAAGCATGTCAACCGCGCTTATCTGGAGACCGCGACGCGCCTCGGCCTGCTCGACTGTCCGGAGCCGATCATCCTCCACCTCTACTGCGAGCCGCTGCAGCGGTTCCGTCTCGCCGCGCGGGGCCACGGGCCGGTGCAGCCGCCGGATGCAAGCCGGGCGAGGGTCGAGCGCTATTTCGACCCGCTGCCGATCTGGTACGTGCCGTTCGACGAGGCGGCGGTGGCGGGCGAGGATTTCCCGCTCCACGCGGTCACGCAGCGGCCAATGCCGCACTACCATTCCTGGGGATCGCAGAACGCCTGGCTGCGGCAAATCCTGGCGCGCAACTCGCTTTACATGAACCGGCGGACCGCAGCCCGCCTCGGCCTCGAAGACGGCGATTGGGTGTGGATCACCAGCCGGCATGGCCGGGTGCGTGCAGAACTCAGGCTGATCGAGAGCTGTGGCGAGGACACGGTGTGGACCTGGAACGCCATCGGCAAGCGGGCCGGCGCCTGGGGGCTTACGGAGGATGCGCCGGAATCCCGCAAGGGTTTCCTGCTCAACCATTTGATCTCCGAGCTCTTGCCGGAGGAGCGCGGCTACCGGCAGGCTAATGCCGATCCAATCACCGGCCAGGCCGCCTGGTACGATCTGAGGGTTCGTGTGGAGAAGGCCGTGGATGAGGGAGAACTCGCCGAGCCGCGCTTCGGCGCCCCTAACGCGGGCGACGTCACCGCGCCGAGCATTCTGCGTTACGACGCGGCGCGCCGCTCCTCCGGCAGCCGCACGCCGAAGCGGAGCGGGTGGTGACCGATGTCCCGGAGGCCAGAGCGGGCCAGGTCAAGCTCGGCCTGGTGATCGACCTCGACACCTGCGTCGGCTGCCATGCCTGCGCCACGGCCTGCAAGGAATGGAACACCAGCGGCCACATGGCGCCTCTGCCGGATTTCTCGCCCTATGGCGCGGCGCCGGACGGCGTCTGGTTCAACCGCATCCATTCCTACGAAGCGGGGGAGGGGGTTGACGGCCGCACCATCCATTTCCCCAAATCGTGCCTGCACTGCGACGAGCCGGCTTGCGTGACCGTGTGTCCGACGGGGGCGTCCTACAAGCGGGCGGAGGACGGTATCGTGCTCGTCAACGCCGATATCTGCATCGGCTGCAAGCTCTGCTCTTGGGCCTGCCCCTACGGCGCGCGGGAGTTCGACGCGGATGCCGGCGTGATGAAGAAGTGCACGCTGTGCATCGACCGGATCTATAACGAGAACCTCGATGTCGTGGATCGCGTGCCGGCCTGCGTGCAGGTCTGCCCGGTGGGAGCGCGGCATTTCGGCGACCTGGGGGACTCAGCTTCGCCGGTATCGCGGCTTGTCGAGGAGCGCGGCGGGTTCGACCTGATGCCCGAAATGGGCTACCGGCCCGTCAACAAATATCTGCCGCGGCGCGACCCCGCGGACCCGTTCACGCCAGGCGCTCCGCCGGCGTGCGAGACCCGCGGCACGGGCGCGGCAAGCGTGACCGATCCGGAGCCGATGCCGGGCGCGGCTAACCCGGTCCTGCGCTGGCTCGACAGGATCCTGTCGCTCTGAGGCCATGCATCCGGCTTTCTCGATCATCTTCTTCACCGCTGCTTCCGGCATCGGCTACGGCCTCCTCGCGATAGCCGGCCTCGCGGCGGCATTCGGACTCCTGCCCGAGAGCCGCTCGCTGGCGATCACGGCGACGGTGTTCGCCCTGGCGCTCGCATCGGCCGGGCTCGCCGCCTCGCTCCTGCATCTCGGGCGTCCGGAACGGGCCTGGCGCGCGCTGTCGCAATGGCGGACGTCGTGGCTGTCGCGGGAGGGCGTGGCGGCGCTCGCGACATTCGCTCCGGCGCTCGGCTTAGCGGCGATCTGGGCGTTCGCCGGCGATGCGAAGGTCCTCCTGGGCGTGGCGGGCCTGCTGACATTCGGGTGTTGCGTGGTGACGGTCGCCTGCACCGCGATGATCTACGCGTCGCTGAAGCCGATCCACGCGTGGCGCAACCGATGGGTCCTCCCGAATTATCTGTCCCTCTCCTTGATGACGGGCGGCCTCTGGCTGGCGGCTCTGATCCGCCTCTGGGGATTTCGCGCGATCGCCATGGAGGTGTTCTGCATCGCTCTGGTGGCGCTCGCATTCGCTCTGAAGGAGATCTACTGGCGTCACATCGCGTCGAAGCCTTCCGGAACCGATATCGCTTCGGCGACCGGTCTTGGCCGCTACGGCCGCGTCCGCGCCTTCGAGGCGCCGCACACGGAAGAGAATTATCTTCTCCGCGAGATGGGTTTCCGCATAGGCCGCAAGCATGCCGCCAGGCTGCGCGCCATCGCCCGGTCGCTGGCATTCATCATTCCCTGGATCGCAAGCGTCTTCGCGCTGTTCGCGGCAGGGCCCGCCGGGGCGGC
>JACCSN010000380.1 GCA_013812985.1 Hyphomicrobiales bacterium
AGGCCATGGCCCGGCTCGGCCCGGACGGCGCGCACCGGGCCGAAACGCTCGGTCGTGTTGTTCCTGACGAAGCGGTCGAGCTCGCGAAGCTCCTCGTCGGTGAAGCCGAAATAGGCCTTGCCGACCGGCACCAGCTCCGGTGCCTCTTCCGGCCCCGCCCAGACGCCGAACGTGTAGTCGGAATAGAATGACGAGCGGCGGCCATGGCCGCGCTGGGCGTACATCAGCACCGCGTCCACGACGTGCGGGTCGCGCTTCCATTTGAACCACGGGCCCTTCGGCCGGCCGGGCACATAGGCGGAATCCCAGCGTTTCAGCATGAGTCCTTCGGCGACTTCGTGGATGCGGCCGTCGGTCGGCGGCTCAAGGCGCAGCTTCGCCAGATGATCCCACCCGGCGAACGCCACGATAGGCGAGAGGTCGATGCGGGGCGAGCCGAGCCGGGCGACGAAGCCTTCGAGCCGCCGTCGCCGCTCCGCGAAGGCGAGCGGGCGGAGATCGGCAGTCCCGTCCTGCAGGAGGTCGTATGCGCGGATGAACGCCGGGTGGCTGCGGACGAGCTTTTGCGAGACGGCCTTCCGATTGAGGCGCTGCTGCAGATCGCCAAAGGGGGCGACCGCGATCAACCCTTCCTCGTCCCGGGCGACAAGCAGCTCGCCGTCAATCGCGCCTTCAAACGCAAGATGCTCGAGGATGTCGGGGAAAGCGCCAGAGATATCATCCCCAGTGCGCGAATAGAGCTTGCGGATTCCTGCCTCGCTCGTCGCCTGGACGCGGATGCCGTCCCATTTCCATTCAGCCGCGTAATCGGCGGGATCGAGCTTGCCGAAATCGCCCTCGTCAATGGCGTGGGCCAGCATCACCGGGCGGAACGGGGCGAAAGCGGCGCTTGTCGGCCGCTCAGCCCGGCCCTCCAGCCAGGCGAAAAGCTCGAGGTAGGGCGCGTGGAGCCCGTGCCAGATTTCCTCGATCTCGATCACCTCCACCCCGCCGAATTGCGCCAGCGCCTGCTTGGCGAGGCGGGCGGTGACCCCGATCCTGAGCTCGCCCGTGACGAGCTTGAGGAGCGCGTAGCGGCCCGTCGAATCGAGGCGGTCGAGCCAGCGCTCCACGAGGCGCGGCCCCTCCAGCCGCGAGGCGGCGTGCAGCGCGGTGACCACTTCGGAGAGGCTCGCCACATCGCCGTCCGGCTCGCGGGCCGGCCAGACCAGCGCGATGGTCTCGGCGAGGTCGCCGACGTAATCGTATGAATAGCCGAACAGCACCTCGTCCATGCGCTCGACCGCGAGGGCGCGGAGCATGGCCGGCTTGACGCTGGCGATCGACAGGTCGCCGGTGATCGCCGCGAGCGCGAAACCCCTTTCGGGATCAGGCGCATTGCGGAAGTGATCCACCAGGAGACGGATCTTGCCATTCCGGCCGGGGGTCAGGACGATGCGGTCGAGGAGGGCGGCGAAGCGCTGCATGGTCGGCGGGATATAGGAATGTTTTTGCACGGGTTGAGGGAAGATGCTTAGCCGATTTTCCTTGCCGCGGGCGGCCCGCCTTGGCACGAGGCCGCCATGATCCTGTTCCCGGCCATCGACCTGAAGGATGGCAGGTGCGTCCGCCTGAAGCGCGGCGAGATGGCCGACGCGACGGTCTACAACGAGGATCCCGCCGCCCAGGCGCGCAGCTTCATGGAAATGGGCTTTCCATGGCTGCACGTCGTCGACCTTGACGGCGCCTTCGCCGGGGCGTCGCGCAACGGCGAGGCGGTCGACGCGATCCTCGCGGCGGTGGGCGGCGGGATGGCGGTGCAGCTCGGCGGCGGCATCCGCGACCGGAGGGGCATCGATTCCTGGCTGAAAAAGGGCGTCGCGCGAGTCATCCTGGGAACCGCGGCCGTCCGCGATCCCGCCCTGGTCAAGGACGCTGCGCGAAGGAATCCGGGGCGGATCGCGGTCGGCATCGACGCGCGCGGCGGCAAGGTCGCCGTGCAAGGCTGGGCGGAGGCGTCCGGCATGGAGGCGGTCGACCTCGCACGCGCCTTCGAGGACGCCGGCGTGTCGGCGATCATCTACACCGACATCGACCGCGACGGCGTGCTCGCCGGGATCAACTGGGGAGCGACGATCGCGCTGGCGGAGGCTGTGTCAGTCCCGGTCATTGCTTCAGGCGGCCTCGCATCCATGGCCGATATCGAGCGGCTCACCCGCCCCGAGGCGGCCAAGCTCGAAGGCGCAATCACCGGGCGCGCGCTCTACGACGGGCGGATCGACGCGCAGGCGGCGCTGGAGATGCTTCGACGCGCTGCGACGGTGGTTCCGGGATGACAAAGGACAGGGCAGGCCCTCAGAACAGGCTGACCGGAAAGTAGCGGAGGTAGATCTCCTCGTAGGCCCCGGAGCGGTGGACTTCGCGCAGCGCGTAATCGATGGCCGACTTCAGCTTGCGGTCGTCGGCCTTCATGAGGATCGCCAGCCCGGCGCCGAAATAGCGGTCGTCGATATAGGCGCCGCCGGCAAAGCGGCAGCAATCCTCGGAAGCCGGGCCATGCAGCCAGAAGGACAGCCCGAGCGCATCCCCGAACACGGCGGCGAGATGGCCGGCTTTCAACTCCGCCAGGGCGACAGCGGCGTTCAGGTAGCAGGCGACGCGCAGATTTGCGAAGAAGCGCTCCAGGAAGGCCTGATGCGCGCTGCCGCAAGCGACGCCGACAAAGCCGGGCGGCGCCGGCGGGCCGGGATCGAAGCTGGCCTCCCGCTTCGCCACGAAGCGGCCGGGGATCTTGAGATAGGTGCGGGTCGCGATGAGGCCCTCGGCGCCGGCCTTTTCCGGATCCAGCCCGGCGATGATGGCGTTGCCGGCGCCTTCGGTGAGGCCTGCCCACAGCGTGTCGAAGGGGCGGGTCTGGATGGCGCAGGGCACCTTGAGCACCTTGCAGATCGCCTCGGCGAGGTCGATGTCAAAGCCGATCAACATGCCGCGCCGGTCGCGGAAGGAGAATGGCGGGAAATCGGCGGAGGTGAGAAAGCGGATCGGCCGTAGATCCTCGGCGGAGGGGCTTTCCAGCCGGGCGCGCGGGTCCCAGAAGTTCGGCACCTGGACCGTTTCGGGCTCGATCGGAGCCGCGGGCGGCGGCGGGGGAGCGAGCCCCGGCCCCGACCCAGGTGCGGCGCCGGGCGCGGGACTTGCGACCGCTGGCGGCCCAGGCTGTGGGATCGGCGCAGCCG
>JACCSN010000457.1 GCA_013812985.1 Hyphomicrobiales bacterium
CGGCAAGGATGAGCGATCGCGACGTGCCGGCGCGCAACGCGGAGGAAGCCGTTCCGCCGCGCCCGGCGCCGCGGCGCGGCTGGCTCGGCGGCGGCATGGGGCTGCCCCGCGCCGTCGGGCGCGTCTCCCAGACCGCACTGAGCCTGGTCATCACGTTTCTCGGACTGCTTTTCATCACGTTCCTTATCGGCCGTATCATCCCGATCGATCCGGCGCTCGCCGTCGTCGGGGAGCGTGCGTCGCAGGCGCAATACGAGGCTGCCCGCCACGCGCTCGGGCTCGATCAGCCTCTCCTCAAGCAATTCGGGATCTATCTCCGCGACGTCCTGACAGGCGATTTCGGCAAATCCATCCTGACCGCGCGCCCCGTCGTCGAGGACATCGCGCGGGTCGTCCCGGCCACCCTGGAGCTCGCCACCATAGCCACCCTGATCGGCGTACTCCTCGGCGTGCCGGCCGGCGTCGCCGCCGCCGTCAGCCAGGGGCGCTGGCCAGACCAGCTCATCCGATTCCTGAGCCTGATCGGCTATTCGGTGCCGGTCTTCTGGCTCGGGCTGATCGGGCTGCTTGTCTTCTACGGCAAGCTCGGATGGGTGGCCGGCCCAGGCCGCCTCGACGTGTCCTACGAGCTCGCCTACGAGTTCGACGTGGTTCAACGGACAGGATCGATCCTGATCGATTCGGTGCTGTCGGGCGCCTGGGATGTCTTCGCCAACGCCGTTTCCCACATCGTCCTGCCGGCCGGCGTGCTCGGCTATTTCGCGCTCGCCTACATCGCGCGCATGACGCGGAGCTTCATGCTCGAGCAGCTCGCGCAGGAATATGTCACGACGGCGCGCGTCAAGGGCGTGCCGGAATGGCGGGTCGTCTGGGTCCATGCGCTTGGCAATGCCCGCCTCCCGCTCATCACTGTCGTCGCGCTCTCCTACGCCTATCTCCTGGAGGGGTCGGTGCTGACGGAGACGGTGTTCGCCTGGCCGGGCCTCGGCCTCTACATCACCAACGCTCTGTTCTCCGCCGACATGAACGCGGTCCTGGGCGGCACGGTCGTCGTCGGATTCGCCTTTATCGGGCTGAACCTCATCTCCGATATCCTCTACGGACTGGTCGATCCGCGGGCGGCGACGCGGGGCGGCTCTTGAGCGTCGCGGCAGCCCCGCGGGCCGGCGGGACCGGCTGGCGCGCCTGGCTGACGACCGACACGCCGGGATCACGCCTGCAGGCGCGCTCCGTGCAGGCCTATCTGGCCTGGCTGGGTTTCGCGCGCAATCCGCTGGCGATGCTCGGGCTCGCCATCATTGTCGCGCTGATCCTGATGGCGGCTTTCGCGCCGCTCATCGCCACGCATCCCCCCAACGTGCAGAACCTGCGGGAACGGCTGCTGCCGCCGGGCAGCGAGGGCCACCTGCTCGGGGCCGACGAGCTCGGCCGCGACATCTGGAGCCGCATCGTCTACGGCGCTCGCACGACGCTCACCATCGTGGCGCTGGTCACGCTCACGGCGCCCGTCTTCGGCGTCGTGGTCGGCACCGCGGCGGGCTACCTCGGCGGCTGGGCCGACCGCATCCTGATGCGCATCACCGATATCTTCATGGCCTTCCCGCGCCTCATCCTGGCGCTGGCCTTCGTCGCGGCGCTCGGGCCGGGCATCGAGAACGCCGTGCTCGCCATCGCGGTCACCGCCTGGCCGCCCTATACGCGGGTGGCGCGGGCGGAGACGCTCACCGTGCGCCGGTCCGACTATATCGCGGCGGTGCGCCTGCAGGGCGCCGGACCGGCGCGCATCATCCTCGGACACGTCATGCCCATGTGCCTGCCGTCGGTGATCGTCCGCGTCACGCTCGACATGGCGGGCATCATCGTGACGGCGGCGGGCCTCGGCTTTCTCGGCCTGGGCGCCAGGCCGCCGCTCGCCGAATGGGGCGCGATGATCTCCACCGGCCGGCAATATCTGCTCGACCAGTGGTGGGTCGCCACGATGCCGGGCCTGGCCATCTTCGTGGTGAGCCTCGGCTTCAACCTCCTGGGCGACGGCCTTCGCGACGTTCTCGATCCCCGCGGCGCCGAGCGATGAGCGGCGCGGCGGGCGCTGCTCCCCGTCCTCTCCTGCAGGTGGAGGACTTGCGCGTCAGCTTCCGCACCCGCACCGGGGTCGTCGCGGCGGTGCGCGGCATCAGCTTCAGCCTCGGCCGCGAGCGCCTCGGCATCGTCGGCGAATCGGGCTCCGGCAAGACGATGACCGGCCGCGCCGTGCTCCGCCTCATTCGCCCGCCGGGGAGGGTGGAGGCGCGTCGCATCGCGCTTGACGGCATGGACCTCTTGGCGCTTTCGGAACGGCGGATGCGCGCGGTGAGGGGCGAACGCATCGCCATGGTCATGCAAGATCCGAAATTCTCGCTGAACCCGGTGATGCGCATCGGACGGCAGCTGGTCGAGGCGCTCCAAGTCCATTCCAAAGTGTCCCGATCAGAGGCGCGAAGCCGCGCGCTGAAAATGTTGGAGGCGGTGCAGATCCGTGATCCGGAGCGCGTGTTCCGCGCCTACGCGAATGAGCTTTCCGGCGGCATGGGCCAACGCGTCATGATCGCCATGATGCTGATTCCCGGGCCGGATCTGCTGATCGCCGACGAGCCGACCTCGGCGCTGGACGTGACGGTCCGGGCGCAGGTGCTCGGCATCATGGATGCCCTAGTGCGCGAGCGCGGCATGGGGCTCATCCTGATCAGCCACGACCTCAACCTGGTGGCGACCTTCTGCGACCGCGTGCTCGTGATGTATGCCGGCCGCATCGTCGAGGAGCTCGACGCCGGGCGCCTCTCGGAAGCCCGGCATCCTTATACGCGCGGCCTGCTCAACTGCCTGCCCAGGATCGGCGGCGGCAAGGCGCCGCTGCCGGTGCTCGACCGCGAGGCGGCGTGGAGCGCATGAGCCGGGCGCCATGCAGCGCGAGACCGTGACGCCGCCAAAGCTCGAAATCGAAGACCTTCACGTCGTCTTCGGGCAGGGAACGCAGCGCGTCGAAGCGGTTATCGGCGTCAGCTTCGCGCTGGGCGGAAACGAATGCTTCGGCATTGTCGGAGAATCCGGGTCCGGCAAATCGACGGTGCTGCGCGCCATCTGCGGCCTGATGCCGATCCGCGCCGGCCGCATCCTCATCGACGGCGAGCCGGTCCAGGCGCCGCGCGGCCGCGCCTTCGCCCGCCGCGTCCAGATGGTGTTCCAGGACCCCTATGCTTCACTGCACCCGCGCCACACGATCGACCGCGTGCTGTCGGAACCGCTCGCCATCCACGGCTTCGCCGACCAGCAGGAGCGGGTGATCCAGGCGCTTGGGGATGTCGGCCTCGGCCCGGCGTTCCGGTTCCGCTTCCCCCACCAGCTTTCCGGCGGGCAGCGCCAGCGCGTCGCGATCGCCCGGGCGCTCATCCTGAAGCCGGAGATCCTGCTTCTCGATGAGCCGACCTCGGCGCTCGACGCTTCGGTACAGGCGGAAGTCCTCAATCTGCTGACGCGGATCCGCCAGGAGCAAGGCCTCACCTATGTCCTCGTCAGCCACGACCTCGCCGTGATCGATCATATGTGCGAGCGGCTGATCGTCATGCAGAACGGGCGGACCCTGGAACGCCTCGACGCGAGCGCTCTTGCCGTCCATGACGTGGCTACCGATTATACGCGCGCTCTGCTGCAGGCGAGCGCCGGCTATAAATGGGATGCAGCAAGTTCCGGCGCGGCCTTTGCGAAGCGCCCGCGCTAGAGCGATCTCCAACGGACTTCGCCACCCCCAAACGCTTTATCATCCCCGGAAGGCGCGTAGCGCCTGTCCGGGACTCATACCCGCCGAAGCAAGCAGGAAATCCGCAGCGTTCAACGTGCGCCCTACGGCGTTTATGGACCCCGGACAGCGCCGCTCCGCGTCGCTTCCGGGGCGACAGAAATTCTGGCGGGAAGGTGGCCACAACCCGGGAAACAGCCGTTAGCCGCCGCAGGTTCGTTCCAGGACGCGGAGCCAGTTCTCCAGGCAGAGTTGCTTGAGCGTCGCTTCGTCGTAGCCTGCGGCGCGGAACGCCTCGACGAGCTTCGGCAGTCCAGCGACGCTGCCCATCGCTGCCGGAATCA
>JACCSN010000417.1 GCA_013812985.1 Hyphomicrobiales bacterium
GGAGCGTGCTTTCCAGACCGGGGATGAGATGCGGATAAAGCCGCATGAACCGGCTCTGCATCTGCACGTGCACGCTGCCCGCATTTGCCGTTGAGCCGCCGATCCGGCCGGCGTCGATCAGCGCCACATCCAGGCCTTCCTCCGCCAGGAATCCGGCGAGGCAATGGCCGACGATGCCGCCGCCCACGATCACGGCACCGAATTCCGCGACGTTCCCGTCCGACGCCATCGGTTCAGAGTTCGCCGGCGCCGGCGAGATCGGCGATTGTGACCGGCTTCACGGGCACGCGCGGCGCGAAGCCGGAATATTCGTCCTGCGGCCGGCCGCATCGTGTGGCGACGAGGTGATTGAGCAGCGGCGCGCAATAGCGGCCTTGGCAGCGACCCATGCCGGCGCGCGTCCGCCGCTTCAAATTGCCGACGCTGGCATGGCCCTCGGCCAGCGCCGCCTCGATCTCGCCGACGCTCACCTCCTCGCAGCGGCAGAGGATCGTGTCGGGACGCGCCAGTTCCAGCCCGAACCGTGGCGCGGCGTAGAGCTTCCACAGCGCCGCCTGGAATCGTCGATGGCGGGCAAGGTCGCGCCGCGCCTGCTTGAGTTCCTGGGCCAAGGCCGGCGATAGAGCGTGCCCGAGATCGGCCGCCGCCGAGAAACCGGCGATCCTGCCCTCCGCCAGCGCGGCATGTGCGCCGCCGAGCCCGGTGCAGTCGCCCAGCGCGAAGACAGCCGGCGCGCTCGTGCGGCAATCCGCGTCGCGCCGCGTCACCAGGTAGCCGCGCGCCGGATCGAAGTCATGCGCCGCGCCGAGCGAGCGCAGGAGCTCGTTGGACGGCTCGAAGCCATAACCCATGCAGACGGCGTCGACGGAGAAGATCCGCCCCTCGCTTGATTCTCCGATCCGCTGGACCCGCGCCGAAAGTGCGCCGTCCCGCGTCTCTATTTCGGCGAGCATGGAGCCGTAAAGAAGCGGCGAACGCGCCGAAGCGAGGCGGGCCCGATAGCGCACGCCATCAGCGAACAGGCCGGGCGAGATGCGCGCCATGTCGGCGAGCGCCGCCGCGTGCCGGGCGGAAGGGGCCTGGGCGGCCTCCACAACGGCGACCACTTCGGCGCCGCCGACGAGGAGCTCGGAGGCGAGTTGCAGGTTGAGCGGCCCGTTGCCGGCGATGAGCACGCGCCGCCCCGGCAATCGCCGCGCCGCGCGCCAAAAGGTCTGCGCCGCCCCGGTCGTCATCACACCGGGAAGCGTCCAGCCGGGCGCCGGCACGCCACGTTCGTAAGCGCCTGTCGCGACAATAAGGCGCTTGGGCTCGAACAGCAGCGTCGCGCCGGACACCGTGGCGGCGAGCTGGCCGGTGTCGAAAGCGCCCCAGACCAGCACGTCCGAATGGATCGCCACGCCGAGCCTGAGCGCCTCGTCGATCAGCTTTCTTCCGTCCAGATGCTGCGCGTCGGGCGGCGAAAAACCTTCTCCCCCCTTCGACAAGCTCAGGACGGGAGAAGGTGGCCGCGAAGCGGTCGGATGAGGGGGATCGTCGAGCGCGTTAGTCGACGATCCAATCCCCAGCTGCTTGTAAAATTGCCCGCCCGGCGCGGATCGCTCGTCGACGACGATCACCTCCGCCCCGGCGCGCCGCGCGGCGATCGCCGCCGACAGCCCGCCCGGCCCGGCCCCGATGACGAGGACTTCCGGCTTGGTCACCGGGACGGCATCGATCGTCACCGGCGGCAAGGATTGGTGCGGCAGGCGCCGGAAATCCGCATGGCGCCGAATCGCCATGCCCTCCGCCGCCTTGGTCATGCAGGCGCGCTGGTTCGGCCTGCCGTCAACCTCGACGAGGCAGTCCTGGCACACGCCCATGCCGCAAAAGACGCCGCGGAGCGCCCCCGAACGGGTTTCGCGCAGTTCCCGGATGCCGCTGGCGGTGAGCGCCGCCGCCAGGCTTTCGCCGGCCCGCGCCCGTACGGGTTCTCCTTCGAATGTGATCGTGATCTCCGCCATCACGAATCCCTGCCGGCCCTGCGTTGGGCGAGCAGCCCCATCAGCATCCGGTCGCGCCACGCCACGCGCTCCTCCCAATTCTCAAGCGGCAGGAGCCCCCGGCGCTCGGCGGCGACCTTGGCCACCAGGTCCGGCGTCCACGGGTCATGCTGGCCGCGCTCCGCGCCCATGCGCTCGTATGCCGGCCCCATCTTCTCGGCATGCGAGGCGATGCCGCCGCGCGTATTGAGGTCCACCGTCTCGAACGGCCCGACCACCGACCAGCGCAGCCCCAGCCCGTCGCGCACGATGCGGTCGATATCCTCAACGGAGCTTACGCCGTCTCGGACGAGGCAATAGGCCTCCCGGAGCAACGCGCCCTGCAGGCGGTTGAAGACGAAGCCTTCGACCTCGCGCTTGACGAGGATTGGCGCCGATCCGCAGGAGCGGAGGAAATTCATCGTTCGCTCCACGATCTCCGGCGCGGTGAAGTCCGCCGGAACCACTTCGGCGACCTTGATGAGGGTCGGAGGGTTGCCGGGATGGACCACGAGGCAGCGGCGGCGGCCGGCCAGCTCCGCCGCGAATCGCGAGGCCGGAATGGCGGACGATGCGCTCGCCAAAATCGTGTTCGGTTCGGCGACGGCGTCAAGCTCGGCGAAAACGCCGCGTTTCAGCTCGAGGTTTTCCGGCGCGCATTCCTGGACGTAGCTCGCGCCCTCCACAACATCGGCGAGATCCGCCTCGATCGCGATCCGCCGAAGCGTCTCGGCGGCCGGTTCTCGGGTCAGCCCAAACTCGGCGAGGTCGGCGAGCCGTGCCTCGATTGTCCTTGGGGCGGCTTCGCGCCGAGCCGGGTCCGGGTCGTGGAGTCTCACGTTCCGGCCCGCCAGGGCGAACACCAGCGCAAACGAAGTCCCGACGCTGCCGGCGCCGACGACCGCGACGTTTGTCTCCGGACCAGGCGGGGAGGTGGGAGTCATGGGCAGGAGGTTCAGCTTGCGCCGGGCAGGCATCGGCGTTGGATTGCGGAAGGCGGCTGATTGCGTTCGTCAGGCGAACGCGTGTACATCAATCGCGACAATCCGGGGCGCGTCAATGCGTTTGGTGCGGCCAGCTTGAGCGGCCTGCTGGCGGGGAAAGCAGCTGTCGTGACCGGAGGCGCTCGCGGCCTGGGCCTCGCTGTCGCGAACGCCTTCGCGGAGGCCGGAGCGGAGGGTCTCGCCGTCGACCTGCCCGCCGCGGCGGCCAGCGCCGGGTTGCCGTCGGGTTTCGACTTTTATCCGGCCGACGTCACCTCCGAAGCGGCGATCGCGGCGGCGATCGGCGCCGCCGTCCAGCGTTTTGGCAGGCTCGACATCGTGGTCGCCAATGCCGGTCTGGTGCCGCCGTGGCGCGCGACCGAGGCGCTCGATCTGGACGAATGGGACCAGGTCTTCGCGGTCAATGTCCGCGGCGTCGCCGCGACGCTGAAGCACGCCGCGCCGGCCATGAAGGATTCCGGCGCATCGATCATCGTCATGTGCTCCATCAATTCCTGGCGCGCCCACCCCCGCCAGATGCTCTATACGGCGACCAAGCACGCCGCGCTCGGCATCGCGCGGGCCGCGGCGCTGGATCTCGGCCGCCACGGAATCCGCGTCAACGGCATCGCGCCCGGCCCGATCGCCACGGACGCGCTCCTCACCCGCATCCGCGCACGCGCCGCGAGCGGTGGTCCCGCTGAAGCCGAAGCGCTGGGCGCGATGGCGGCCGAGACGGCGCTCGGCCGGATGGCGACGGCGGAAGAGGTAGCGCGGACGGCGCTCTTCCTCGCCTCCGATCTGTCGAGCGGGATCACCGGGCGGGTGTTTCCGGTTGATGCGGGCCTGCTGCCGTGAGCTTGCCCGGTCTAACCAAGTTGGACTGATCGTATACCTATGCTTCTACCAAACTTCCAGGAGCGAGTGGTCCGTTTCAGGTCAGTATAACTTTCACATTAAAGAGAATATGTTAAATGCTTTAATGTATCAAAGCTCGCTTCGAAAATTTGCTAAACTCAGCGTGCGCAAGGCCAATGCCGAGCAAACAGAGCTAGCGCATCTTGAGAAAGAACAAGCGTGCTATCCGCCAACAAACCCAGGTCATTGACCCCCGCGATTCCCCAAATGCGTAGCCAAACGAAGGGCTGCAGGTTGCGACCCGGAGGCGATTCCTTAAACTTCTCAGATTTAGAGATCTGGACAGGATCGACCTTGAATCCAGTCATGAGCGCCCTAACCAGGTGATCTGCAGACAGCGCTGTTGCTATGTAACAGGGGAAAGTCGTCAGGAGGGCATCTCCAAGCCAGCCGTCGAAGCGATAGTGAAGATTGGTGACGATTGGCGGATGCGTGGTTTGGTCAAGGAGGGTGCCTTCGCCCATGCCTCCCGCGACTTCCGGCTCTACAACTATGTAATCCACCGTCGAATACGTAACCACTGGATGCAAATGCTCCCTAACTTAGCGCCATCCCAAACGTCTGTTCGTGGAAAATTCTTCCGCGTTACCCCCGGAATTGCCCGATGATCGATCTCAATGACAAGACCATCCTCGTCACCGGCGGCTCCAAGGGGATCGGCGCTGAGATCGTTCGGGCACTCGGCGCGGGGGACGCTTCTGTGATCGTCCACTATGGCAGCGACCGCGCTGGCGCTGAAGCGGCTGCCGCCGATATCCCGGCGGACCGCAAGCACTTTGTCCCGGCGGACCTGAGCGACGCCTCGGCCGTCCCGGCGCTCTGGGACGCGGCGGTCGCCTGGCGCGGCCAGGTCGACGTGGTGGTCAACAACGCCGCCATCATGCTCTGGCATGGCGGGATGGAAGCCGCCGACGCCGCCTGGGACGAGGTCTGGTCCGAGACCCTCAAAGTGAACGTGCTCGCCCCCGCCAAGCTC
>JACCSN010000424.1 GCA_013812985.1 Hyphomicrobiales bacterium
GCCAATCCCTCGACCCAGGCGGAATATCTTCTGCGTCGGCAAGAATTACCACGAGCACGCTTACGAATTCGCGCGGAGCGGCTTTGATTCCAGCGCTTCCGCCGGCGCCGTTCCGAAGGACCCGATCGTCTTCTCGAAGGTCCCGGAGACCGTCATCGCCACGCAGGAGAGCATCGTCATCGATTCCAAGGTGTCGGCGGCGATCGATTACGAGGCCGAGCTCGCCGTGATCATCGGCAAACCGGGGCGAGGCATCTCGCGGGAGGCCGCGTTCGATCACGTCTGGGGCTACACGATCGTCAACGACGTCACCGCCCGAGACCTGCAGGGCAAATACAGCCAATGGCTGATCGGCAAGTCCCAGGACACCTTCTGCCCGATGGGTCCTTGGGCGGCGACGAAGGACGAGCTCGACATCGAGAATGCCGGGATTCGCTGCTTCGTGAACGGCGACTTGCGGCAGAATTCCCGGATTGGCCAGCTCATCTTCGACATCCCCACCATCATCGCCACCCTCTCGCAAGGCCTGACCCTCCACGCCGGCGACATCATCGCCACCGGAACGCCGGCGGGCGTCGGCATCGGCTTCGATCCGCCGAGATATTTGAGGGCGGGCGACATCGTCCGCATCGAGATCGACGGCATCGGCGTCCTGGAGAACGGCTGCCGGGAGCGCGCCTGATGGCCACGATCAGCGCGGGATCCATTGTTGCCGACGTCGCGGGCGACGGCCCCGCGATCGTGATGGTTCATGGGCTCGGGGGAACGTCGAACACGTTTCAGCCGCAGGTGTCGGGCTTGAGCGGCTACAGGGTCGTGCGTCCGGATCTGCCTGGATCGGGGCGGTCGCCGGTTCCGTTCGAGGCGCTCTCGATCGGCAGCTTTGCTGAATCCGTCATGAGCCTGATCAGGATGCTTGGCGTGAGCAACGCGCATCTGGTCGGGCACTCGCTCGGCACGATCGTGTGCCAGAAGATCGCGGCGGACCAGCCGGGCATGGTCCTGAGCCTCACCTTGTTCGGCGGGCTCGCCGAGCCGCCGGACGCCGCCCGAACAGGTTTGCTCGAACGGGCGCGCAAGGCGCGCGCCGAGGGCCTGGCCGACATCGCCGACGGGATCGTCGCCAACACGCTGTCGGCGAGCACGCATGAGTCGAAGCCGGAAGGCGTCGCGTTTGTCCGTGAATCGCTCATGCGCCAAAATCCGGAAGGATATGCGCGGACATGCGAAGCTCTCGCCAGGGCGACAGCGGTCGACGCACGCATGATCTCGGCGCCGGCGCTCCTCGTCACCGGCGATTCGGATCCGGTGGCGCCAGTCAGCATGGCCCAGGCGCTGGCCGACAGGATTTCAGGCGCGGTTCTGTCGACACTGGACCGCTGCGGCCATTGGGCTACCATCGAGAAGGCGCAGGAATGCACCCGGACGCTCGCCGAGTTCCTCAGGAGGAACGACAGATGAGAGATTCAGGGCAACAAGTTCAGGTTAGAAATCGGCGGACGCACCCTCATTGTCGTCATGCCATGTCCCCGGATCAAGTCCGGGGATGACCATGGCATCCATAGCGCGGCCTAGGCGAGTGGGCCGTCCGTCGAGCTATGGATTGCCGGATCAAGTCCGGCAATGACGACAAAAAGGGCAAGACAAGGTAGTTTTGGGAGGTTGACATGGCGAATGAAAGCTACGGCTGGAACGGCAACGGCTCCGGGAACACCCTGTTCACCAATGTGCGCGTCCTCGATGCGACGGGCGAGTATCCCTACACGGCCGAGGTGCTGGTCCAGGGAAACCGCATCAAGCAGATCACCAAGGGGTCGTCGCGCTTCGGCTCGGGGGCCTTGCAGTCCGGCGGCGCGACCGTCATCGACGGCATGGGCGCGACGCTCATGCCCGGCATGATCGACGCGCATCTCCATCTGTCCTGGAACAACGCCCCCGGCATCGACCCCATCCAGATGATGGAGGTCGAGGAACACATGCTGGTCACCATGGAGATGGCCAAGCTCGTGCTGGATTCCGGGTTCACCGCCGGGCGCGGCGCGGCGGCGGCCAAGCCGCGCCTCGACGTGGTGGCGAAACGCTTCATCAACGAGGGCCGCTTCCCCGGACCCCGCTACACCGCCGCCGGCCCGGAGATCACCACGGTCGGCGGCCTCGGCGACGCCGCGCCCTCCCACATCCCGCATGAGGGCCTGAACCTCGGCATCGTCGTCTCGGGTCCGGAGGAAATCCGCCGGACGGTGCGCAAGCTGATCAAATACGGCGTCGATTCCATCAAGCTCAACCTGTCCGGCGAGGAGATCACCGGCATGGGCGCGGAAGAGACGCCGATGTCGGAGGAAGAGGTGGCGATGG
>JACCSN010000429.1 GCA_013812985.1 Hyphomicrobiales bacterium
TCCTCGGGGAAGAGCGGCCCGGGAAGCCGCCCGGCCTCCGGCGGCTGGCGGGCGGAGAAGAGCGAGATGACGCCGCGCGTCCCGTCGATCAGCTGCAGGTCCGTGACAAGGTCGCGAACCCCCTCCAGCGATTCACGCCGAAGCAGCGCCGCTCCCTCGACCACCACCAGCACGTCGAACTCGCTCGATGGGAAGCGGCGGGTCACTTCCTCGTATTGCTGGAATTCCGGCGTATCGGAGCGGAACAGCTGGCTGAGCGAATCGTCCACCTTGAGTCGGACGAGCCCGAACGCCGCGGCCACCGCCAGCGCCGTGGCGACCAGGAAGGTGGCGATGGGGAACCGCAGCGCGACCAGCCCGACCCGCTCCAGGCCGAGCGCCAGCCTGCCCGAACGACGCAAGTCGCCAAGATGCTCATCGGCATCTGCCTGTGCCTGACCGGACCCAGCCACGGACGCATCCCTCGAAGCGATTTCGGCGGGATGAAGCCTGCTTCCGCGGGTTGCGTCAAATCTTTCCGCGCCGGCCGCCACGAGGTTCGATATGGCGCACCGTTCGGGCCAGGATGTAGAGCAGGGCTTGATTCGAAGAACACCGTTCCGCTCGGCATCCCCTTGTTCCAGGCTGACGGCCTGCAGGCGTTGCGTAAGCGGGTCGTGTCGATGCCGGGCTAGGGGGAATGCGGATCTGATCTGCCCGGTCATCCTGTCGGGCGGCGGCGGGACCAGGCTGTGGCCGTTGTCGCGCACCGATGAGCCCAAGCAGTTCCAGGCGCTGATCTCCGACAGGAGGATGCTGCGGAATTCGTCCTCGCGGCTTCCGCGCCGAGAAGGGCGTCGTGGCCGCGATCGGGCTGGAAGACATCGTCGCCGTGGTGGCGGGCGACGCGGTTCTGGTGATGCAGCACGGCCGCGCGGAGGCGGTGCGAGATGTGTCGAGCGCCCGGCAGTCAATACGGGTCGGCGTGGCCTTTGGAGTTCGGGGTTGCGCCCAGCGTCGACGGTTTCATCAGCAAGCAGGGATGAGACCGAAGCGATCGTCAGGGCTCCGTGCCGGCGGGCGCGATCCCCAGGCGCTGGGTGTTTTCGGGACGCCGTTCGACCCGTCCGGGACTTGACCCGCCGAGAAGGGCCGAAACTTGCCTTACGACGAGGCGGGACGCCACCACCGGCAGATCCACCAAACTTGGTAGGATGTCATCCTTGGCGAACACGGCCAGACTGGGCGCCATCTGCAGCGACCGCACGTAATCGGACAGGGAAATTTTTCGCCCGGCCAGGAGCTGAAGCGCAGTCAGCGCGTCGCGCGAGGCATGGATCCATGCGGCGCCGGGCCGGCCCTCAACCGGCGAAACCTGGTCGCCCATGGCCAGGCGCCATGCGAGAAAGGAGAAGTCGACGCCGGCGGCCGCGCCGAGAGAGATCCAGTTCCACAGCCGGGGATTGACGTCCAGGAGCTTGTAGCGCCGGTCGCGCGGGTCGTATTTGAATTCGAGCTCGACCAGACCGGTGTAGGCTAAGGATTCCACGAAGCGCCTCGACGCCGCCGCGACCTCCTCGTTCAGGCAGGACTCGACGAAGGTGCTCGTCTTGCCGAACTCCACCGGATACTGGCGGGTCCGCCGAGCCACCAGGGAGGCCACCGGCACGCCGTGATCGCACAGGGCGGCGTAGGAGAACTG
This sequence comes from Hyphomicrobiales bacterium, assembly GCA_013812985.1. Next base: position 1,682 of record JACCSN010000429.1, read on the forward strand.
CGTCGTCCCGTCGCCCGGAATGTATTCCTGGCAGACGATGTCGCCCTCGCCGACCATCCCGGCGGCTTGGTCGAAAAGCGCCAGGAGCTCCGCCCGGTTCTCCACCCTCCAGGCCTTGGCCATCGTGAATGAGTTGGCGATGTCGCGCGAGGTTGGCTTCAGGACCAGGGGAAAACGGAACTCGCCGGTCTCGATGTCGGCCCGACTGCGCAGGCGGTAGACGTGAGGGTAGTCGATCCCCAATTCGTCGGCGCGCTCATAGGTCAGACGCTTGTTGTGCGCCCAGCGCACGACGTCCCATGCCGGGGCGGTCATTCGGAACAACGCGGCGAGCGCGTCGTGATGCTCCGCCACGAGGCGCACCTCCGGATCGCCGCCGGGGAACAGCGCCCACCCCTCCAACGCATGCGCCCGGGCGTAATCCAGGAGCCACTCAAGCGCTCCCGGCTCGCTTGGCTTCGGGCAGATCGCGCTTGCGACAGTGTATCTGGAATAGCGCGCAATGGTGTTGTCGCTGGTCAGGAAACGGACCGGAACGCCGCGCCGCCCGAGGCTTCTTGCCAGATCCAGGCTGCCGAGCGCGCCGCCGATCACCAAAGCGCCGACTCGATCGCTGTCCGTCCGCGCAAAGCGGGTCTCACCCCGGCTTTGCGCCGTGGGGGCCTTGTCGCTCCAGTGATCGCTGCCGCTTAGCAACATGCTTTGTGGTCCTCTCAGAAAGAACCTCGAATTTTCGGCAACACCGAGCAAGCGCCGACCGGACTTAACCTTACCGCTCACGGCCTTTAGTTTTGGACAACACCTCCCAAGCGGCCCAGGGGCTTGTCCGCCGTAAGTCAGAGCGCTTTGCGTAGCGTCTCGTAGATCATCAGGCCCGCTGAGACGGCCAGGTTCAGCGAATCGGCCTTGCCGCGCATCGGGATGCGCACCAGCGCGTCGCAAGCGGTCGCGAGCTTTTCCGTGAGCCCATGTTGCTCATTGCCCATGAGAAGGATCAGCGGGACGCGGTAGTCCGCCTCCCGGTAATCGACGGTCGCCGCGCTCAGATGCGTGCCGACGAGCCGAGCGCCGTGCCGCGCCCGCAGCGCAAGGAGGCCATCCTCGCTCGTCCTTGCGACCGGCAAGTGGAAGATGGAGCCCATCGTGGCGCGAACCGTCTCAAGCCCGAACGGGTCGCACGACGCCCCGACCAGCGCGACGCCGGCAAGCCCCGCCGCGTCGGCGGTGCGGATGATCGTGCCGAGATTGCCGGGGTCGCGCACCCGGTCGAGCGCGATCCAGATCCCCCCGGCGCCGATGGCCTGTTCCGCCGCGAAGCGCTGTTTCAGGATGCCAACAACGTTCTGCGGGTTCTCGCGGCGCGTGATCTTCTCCAGGACCTGGGAGGATGCCTCCAGCACCGTGCCGCCCGCCGATTTCGTGCGCGCGGCGATCGCGCCGATCTGTTCGTCGCCGGCCTGCGACGCGGCGTAAGCGAGCATGTGAATCGGCCAGCCGCCCTCAACCGCATCGCGGACAAGCTTCAGCCCCTCGGCAATGAACAGCCCGGTCTCGTCGCGATGCTTCTTGCCGTGCAGCGCCCGGATATCCTTGACCAGCGGATTGGCGACGCTGGTCACCTTCTTGAAGCTGCCGGTCCGCGGCGTTTCGCCGGTCATGACGCGGTCCAGCGCGAAAAGAGCGAGGTCGCCAGGAGTCCGCCGGCTTCCTCCCGGAGCGCCAGTTCGCCCGATTGCGCGCCGGGCCCGAGGATGTCCTCGCAGAGCCGGTGCATCGAGAGAAACGATGCGCGGATCGCATACGACGTGAGGATCAGGAACCCACCCGCTTTCAGGAGTTCGCGACAGAGCGTCAGCATTTCCGGCAAGTTCGGGAACAGGTCCCAGATTTCGCCGTTCGGACCGCGCCCGAATTTCGGCGGGTCGAGCAGGATGCCATGGTAGCGCTTGCCGCGCCGAACCTCGCGCCCGGCGAATTTCCGCGCGTCGTCGAGGATCCAACGAATCGGCTTGTCCTCCAGGCCGGACAGCGCCTGGTTGTCGCGCGCCCAGGCAATGGCCTTCTTGGACGCGTCTATATGCGTCACCTCCGCCCCGGCCGCCGCTGCGATCAGCGAGGCGAGGCCCGTATAGCCGAACAGGTTCAGGAGCCTCGGCCGCTCTCCGGCGGCAAGGAGCCGCTCGTGCATGAAAGTCCAATGGGCCTCCTGCTCCGGAAAAGCGCCGACATGGCGGAACGAGGTGAAGCGGCAGGAGAAGCGGATATTTGCGTGCCGGCAGTCCCAGGATTCCTCCAGCCCGGCGCGCCGCTTCCAGCGCCCGGCGCCTTCCTCGTCGGTATCGCCGGTAAACACCGCGTCGGCCTGTTCCCATTCCGCGGCCGAAAGCCGAGGTCTCCAGATCGCCTGCTCCTCCGGCCGGTCCAGGACAAGCGCGCCAAACCGCTCCAGCTTGCGCCCCGCGCCGGAATCGAGCAGTGCGTAATCCTCCAGCCCCTTTGTCTCCAGGACCAGCGGCGCCGAGGGGCTCATGCCGCCTTGGTTGGCCCGAAGCGCTTCAGGAGGATGGAATCTCCGGCGGCGAGGAAATAAGGGTTCTCGAATTCGCGCATGCCGGGAACCCCGGTCTTCCCGTAGATGAGCGGCGTGCCGTCAAGCGTCACGACGCCGCCGCCGGCGGCGCGCAACACCGCATCGCCCGCGGCGGTGTCCCATTCCATGGTCGGCCCCAGCCGCGGATAGAAATCGGCCGCCGCTTCCGCGACCAGGCAGAATTTCAGCGACGAGCCGATCGAACGCCGCTCGCCGGCATTGGCGCGGGCCAGCGCCTCCTCCGTCGCCGGATTGGAATGGGAGCGGCTCGCTACCGCAACCGGCGCGGGCCCGGCGGAACGGGCGCGCATCGCGGCCCAATCGCGAACCTCGTCCAGCGCCTCGTCCGTGCGGCCCTTCCAGGCGCCGACCGCGCTCCCGGCATACGCCGAGCCCAAAGCCGGCGCGAGAACAACGCCGGCAACGGGCGCGCCGTCCTCGATCAGCCCGATATTGACCGTGAACTCGCCGTTGCGGCTGATGAACTCCTTCGTCCCGTCGAGCGGGTCGACCAGGAAGAACCGCTTGCCGGTCGCCGGCGTCCGCCCGTCCGCCGCCGCCTCTTCCGCGACGATGGGAGTATCGGGAAACGCGGCGCCGAGCCGCGCGACGATCGCTTCCTCGGCGTTCCGGTCAGCCTCGCTCACCGGCGAATCGTCGGCTTTCCGTTCAACGGCGAAGTCGGTCGCATAGACGGCCATCACGGCACGCGCGCCGGCGAGCGCGGCGTCGATCAGGGAAACGAGGGTTGAGTCGGAAGCGGGGAGGGGAGGCATTGCCGGCTCTTAGCTTTTCAATCCCCTCCCGCCAACAGCCATCGCCATATCCGCCGAGCTTTTTCGAGAATGCCTGTTGTCCCACGGCGGCCTCTGTGCACAATCCGCCACGAAGGAGGGCGCACATGGAGCTGAAGGGGGAATATCGGATACCGGCGCCGCGCGAGGCGGTCTGGGCCTCGCTGAACGATCCGGCCGTGCTGCGCGACTGCATTCCCGGCTGCGAAAGTCTGGAAGGCAGCCCGGCGGAAGGATTCTCCGCGCGGGTGACGACCAAGATCGGCCCGGTGAAGGCGACCTTCAACGGCGCGGTCACGCTGTCGAACGTCAACGCCCCTGAGAGCTACACGATCGCCGGCGAAGGCAAGGGCGGCGTCGCCGGCTTCGCCAAGGGCGGCGCGGACGTGCATCTCGCCGATGACGGTTCGGGCACCATCCTCACCTACGTCGCCAACGCCCAGGTCGGCGGCAAGCTCGCTCAGCTCGGCTCGCGCCTGATCGATTCCACCGCCAAGAAGCTCGCCGACCAGTTTTTCGCCTGCTTCGCCGAGAAGGCCGGCGCGGCTTCTGGTCCGGCGGCCGCGGCAAGGGCGGGGGATGCCGACATCGCACGGGCGCAGCTCGGCGCCACGCTGGGCGCCCCGGAAATCGTCCCGCCCGCGCCTGTCATTTTGCCCGCGCCTGTCATTTTGCCCGAGCCTGTCACCCCGCCGGAGCCGGCATCCCGGCCGGAGCCTGTCGTCCTGCCCGGCCGGCCGATTCCACCGGCGGCGACCGGCGTTCCCATCGTCGACGGCCAGGCTGCCGGGCCCGAATTTGTGCCGCCGGCCGCCGCCTCCACGCCGAGGGTCGACGTGTCGCCGCTCCATCACGGGACGGCCGCGCCGGCTCCCGAGCCGGCGACCACATTCTCCAATGCGCCGGGCGCCTCGATTGAGGCCGCCGCTTATGAGATGGAAGAGGAAGTGGAACGTAAGGCCGCGGCGGGCTTCCTCGGCGGGCCGATCGTCTGGGGCCTGCTTGTCCTCTTGGCGCTCATCGTCGTTTATGTGATTGCAACATGAAGCGGGAGTGACGCCCGCCTGTGAGTTGAAGGGGAGGGTATCGATGTCGAATGTGACCATCACCGTGAACGGGCGATCCGTGTCGCGGGAGGTCGAGGACCGGACGCTCTTGGTCCAGTT
>JACCSN010000437.1 GCA_013812985.1 Hyphomicrobiales bacterium
GTCCCGAACCGCTTGGGCCCAACGTCGTCAGCACGGTGACCAAGGATTGGGAGGGTTCGTTCCTGGTCGGCTACATCGCGGCCAAGACGACCAAGACCGGCACGATCGGCTTCGTCGGCGGCAAGGACATCCCGATCATCCACCGGTTCTTCATCGGCTACTACTACGGGGCCAAGATGGCCAAGCCGGACGTGAATGTCCTGGAGAGCTATTCCGGCACCTTCTCCGATCCGGCGGCCGGCAAGGAATACACGCTAGCGCTGATCAACCAGAAATCGGATATCAACTTCGCCGTGGCGGGCGCCACCAGCGCTGGCGTGATCGACGCTGCGAAAAGCACGAATACGTTCGCCATTGGCGTCGACAGCAACCAGAACTACATGGCGCCGGGCAGCGTGCTGACCTCGATGGTCAAGCGTGTCGACACGCAGGCTTACGACATGATCAAAGCGGTCGCGGACGGCACGTACAGGGGCGGCACGGTGCCGAGTTACGGCCTCAAGGAGGGCGGGGTCGACGCGGCCATGGACGAGCATAATGCCGGCCTGATCCCGGAAGACGTGCTGAAGAAGGCCGACGAACTGCGCCAGAAGGTCATCTCCGGCGAGATCGTCGTTCCCAACTACTTCGACCTGAAGCCCGGGCAGAAGGAAATGGGACAGCCCCCGATGGCTACGCCGCCCTCGGTGGCCAACGCCCAGTAACGTCGAGCGCGGCGCTGGAGCCAAGGTCGGCCATGGCCCATCCGCTCGCCGGGGACGGCTCCCTGCCGCTTCGCAGTGACGAGGTTTTGCGGCTGCAGAACATTTACAAGCGGTTCGGATCGCTGACCGCGATCGACGACGCCTCGCTGGTCGTGGGTCGCGGTGAAATCCATGCACTTGTCGGCGAGAACGGCGCCGGCAAGACCACCCTGATGAACATCATCTATGGACTGCTGGCCCGCGACGGCGGCGACGTGGTGCTGTACGGCGAATCGGTATCGTTCAGCGGCCCGGCTCAGGCCATCCGGGCCGGCATCGGAATGGTCCATCAGCATTTCAAGCTGGCGCCGTCGTTTACGGTGGCGGAAAACATCATTCTCGGATCGGAACCCCCGGCTCGCTTCGGCCGCATCGATCGCGAGCGCTCGGAGCGGGAAACCGGCGAGATCAGCCGCCGCTTCGGGCTCGATCTCGATCCGCGCGCGATCGTCGGCACGCTTCCTGTCGGGCTCCGGCAGCGTGTCGAGATCCTGAAGGCCCTATATCGGGACGCGCAAATCCTGATCCTCGACGAGCCCACGGCCGTGTTGACGCCGCAGGAAACGCGGGAGCTCTTCAAGACCATGCGGTCGCTGGCCGACAATGGCCACTCTATCATCTTTATTACCCACAAGCTGCGCGAAGTGCTGGCCGTCTCCGACCGCATCTCGGTCATGCGGCAGGGCAGAATGGTGGGCATGATGAATAACCGCGGGGTCACCGCCCAGGAAATCGCCGGCCTGATGGTGGGTCGCCCGGTTCTGCTCCGCGTCCGCAAAGGCAAGGCGCATGCGTCGCAGGACGCGGTGCTGGACGTCGCCGGGCTCAGTGCGCTGGGGGAACGCAGCGAGACCGCGGTGGACGACCTTTCCCTGCAGGTCTGCGCCGGGGAGATCGTGTCGCTGGCCGGGGTCCAAGGAAACGGGCAGGACGAGCTAGTGCAGTGCATCGCAGGATTGCGGCGCCCGGTTGCCGGACGCATCGCGATCGCCGGGACGGTTATCGGCACGGATCCCCGCGCTAACAGAGCCGCCGGTCTGGCCTATATCCCGGCTGACCGGGGCGGCACAGGCCTTTCGGTCGAGAGCGGCATCTGGGAGAACCTTACAGTTGGCCATCTGCGAAGGTTCCGGCAGGGCCCGTTCCTCAAAGTGCAGGCAGCCCGCAGTCGGGCGACAGACCTGATCAGCGATTTCGACGTGCGGGGGGCCGAGCTCGACAAAAAGGCGCGGTCGCTTTCCGGCGGCAATCAGCAGAAGGTTCAGATCGCGCGTGAGCTGAGCCGCGATGCGCGCCTGATCATCGCCGAACAGCCGTCGCAGGGCGTCGACATCGGCGCCATCGAAGCGATCCACCGCACCCTGGTTGAAATGCGCGACGCCGGACGGGCTGTGTTCGTGATCTCGGCGGACCTGGACGAAATCTTTGCGATCTCCGACCGCATCCTGGTGATTTACCGGGGAAGGATCGTGGCAAACCTGCTGGCGGACGAGACCGACCCGGAGAAAGTCGGTCAGTTCATGGGCGGGCTGCACGAGTCGGCGGAAACTCATCAAGAGCATCGGGGTGCCGCCTCGGGCGAAGCAGAGGCGGTTGCTCATGGTCACTGACGTAGCAGCCGGGCGGCGCGGCACCTTCTCCTTCGCGGCCCTGCTCCGCCCCATGCGGGAGCCGGTCATCGCGGTGCTTATCGCCGTCGCGGTGGGCGGCGTGCTGGTGCTGGCACTCGGCGAGAACCCGATTGAGGTTTATTGGCTGCTGATCAGCGGCAGCCTTGTGGGCTGGCCGAATTTCCTGGTCACGCTCCAGATGATGAGTCCGCTCCTGTTCACCGGGCTGGCCGTCGCGCTGGCGTTCCGGGCAGGCCTCTGGAACATCGGAGCGGAGGGCCAGATGCTGGTCGGCGGGCTAGCGGCCGGGATCGTCGGCTATGCCGTGCCGTTGCCGACGTATCTGCACATCCCGGCCTGCCTGCTGGCCGCTTTTGCCGGCGGCCTCGCCTGGGCCAGCATCCCGGCCGCCCTGCGGGTCTGGCTGAATGTGAACGAACTCGTCGTGTGCCTGATGATGAACCCGATCGCCCTGCTGGCGACCGGCTATGTCGCCACGCACGTGCTGAAGGCGCCGGGCCCGACGAACAAGCTGCCAGACATCCTGGACACCGCGGTGCTGCCGGGCTTCTCGCTTTATTCGCAGGTCAATGCGGGCCTGCTCCTCGGTGTCGTCTGCTGTGTGATCGCGGCTATCTTCAACGCCTCAACGGTCCGCGGCTTCGAATGGAAGATCATGGGGCTCAATCCACGCTTTGCTTATTACGGCGGGATCCGGGTCCCGCGCAACGCCCTGATGGTCATGCTCGTGAGTGGCGGCATCGCCGGACTCGGCGGAGCCGAACAAGTTCTGGGCGAGTACCGGGCGTTTTACGACAACTTCTCTCCCGGCTACGGATTCGACGGGATCGCGGTCGCCATGCTGGCAAAGTTTAACCCGCTGGGGGTTGTGCTCACCGCACTTCTGTTCGGAGCGCTAACCGGCGGCAGCGCAGTGCTGCAGATGATGACCGGGCTCAGCAAACACCTCGTCCAGGTCCTGCAGTTCCTTATCGTGCTAATCCTCGCGGCGCAGTTTTCTTGGGGCTGGATGCGCGCACGCCGCGCCTCCAGGCCAGGCTTCGCAGGGGCGCCGGTCCCCGCAGTGATCGATCAACCTCGAACTGACGAGGAGAGGCCCTGAGATGGAATCCGAAATCGCCTTTTCCGCCATCCGGATTTCCACACCCTTGATCTTCGCGGCGATTGGGGGGCTTCTCACCTATCAGGCAGGTATGCTTAACATCGCGCTGGACGGCTTCATGATCGTAGCCGCCTTTGCCAGTATCACTGCGGCTTACGCGACAGGAAGCCTCGTTGTTGCGATCCTTGCGGGCGTCCTCAGCGCAATGGTGCTCGCCGCACTGCTTGCGACGTTCAACCTGAAATTCCGCGCCGACATCTTTATCGCCGGCGTAGCTGTAACATTTCTTGCGTATGGGCTCACCGCCCTTCTGCTGAAAGGCGTTCTCGGTGAAGAAGGCGTGTTCGCATCCGATCTGATCCCAAGGTTTCCCACGATCCACATTCCCCTGGTTAGGGACATCCCGATTATCGGCCCGCTGATCAGCGGCCACACCTTGCTCGTTTACGTCGCCTATCTGTCAGTGCCGATTGTCGCCTGGTTCCTGTATCGGACGCGATGGGGGCTGAGGGTACGCGTGGTAGGGGAAGCGGAGGACGCCGCCGCGGCCGCGGGCATCAAGGTCGGGCGGATCAAGTTTGAAACCATGCTCCTGTCCGGCTTCTTCTGCGGCTTGGCCGGCGCCTATCTTTCGCTCGGCTACGTCTCGCTGTTTGCCAACAAGATGACCAATGAGCGCGGCCTGATCGCCTTGGCGGCGATCTTTTTCGCCAAGGGCAACCCATATTGGACGGCGCTGGTTGCAATCCTGTTCGGAACGGCGACCGCCTTGTCCGTCCGCTTGCCGCAAATGACCGGCGCCGCGCCGCAATTGCTGCAGCTCATCCCCTACGTCGTCACCGTACTGGCCCTTGTGGTGGTGGGCATCCGCAACACCCGGATGCGCAATCGCTACGGGGCGTGGCGCTTCGATGTTTCCTGAGCACGGGAAGGCGGCCGTCCGGCCATGAAGCTTGGCAGCTTTCGCTCAGGCAGCGGCGCTCCCTGGCTCGGCGTCCTCGATGGCGAGGGACGCCATGCGTTCGACATTCGGGCCGCGGTCAAGGTGGCAGGACGGGATCCCAGCTATTACTCCTCCATGCAGTCGCTCATTGACGCGGGAGACCGCGGGCTCGACGAGCTACGTAACGAGTTTGAGAAGCTGGCGAGCTGTTTGGAATTCGCCCGGCCGCTGGAGCATTTGGTTTTCCTGCCTCCCCTTCCCGAGCCGCGCCAGCTCCGCGACGTTTCGCTCTACGCCGAACACATCCGCCACGCGACGCCCGGCATGCAGCGGGTCGGCGTTCAAGTCGCGGACCCCGCCGCAGTCGCTGTTGGGGAGGTCGCCGCGGATATTCCGCCGATCTTTCGGGAGCGAGTGGTGTTTTATTTTCAGAACAGGCTCAACCTGGTCGGTCATCGCGCGGAGATCACCTGGCCTGCCGACAGCGAAGTGATCGACTTTGAACTGGAACTCGGGATCGTGCTAGGAAAGACCGCTGCCGACATTCCGAAGGCTGACGCAAGGAGCATCATCTTTGGATATACGATCTACAACGACTTCTCGGCCCGGGACACACAATATTGGGAGTCGAAGGCGGGCTTCGGCCCGGCAAAGGCCAAGAGCTTCGACGGGGCTAATGCGTGCGGCCCGTGGATCGTGACTGCGGATGAGATCGCGGATCCTATGAGCTTGCGGATGGGCGTGCGCGTCAACGGCGAGCTTTGGGCCGAAACGAGTTCGGCGGCTCCGCTACACGACATCGATGACGTGCTTGCCTATCTCTCGCGGAGCGAAACCCTCCATGCGGGCGAGTTCATTGGGCTCGGTACAGTGGGGCGCGGCTGCGGCCTGGAGCTCGGCCGCTTCCTCAAGCGCGGTGACTCGATCGAACTGTGGGTCGAGAACATCGGATCCTTGGTCAATTCGATAAAATAGTAGCGGCGGGCCGGGAACGCCGAACCAGCAGCCTTTTCGGCGAGCTGCGGGTTCGCCCCGTTCGCTGAAAGCGCCGTTAGCGCAAGGCCCCAGTGGCGCACCTCCCTATGCCGCCGCTGCTGCGCGCCCAGTGGCGGGACCTCGTTGGCGGACCGGCATTGGGCCTCCCGGCCGAGCGCAGCTGCCTGTATGGGGTTCCTGCGGTACCAAGCTTGGCGCCCTGAGCTTTGCGACCAGCAAGAGCTGAGCGGGTCCGCTCGCCAATAAGCCTGCGCTCCTTCTCGGCTAAGGCGGCGTAGAGGTGCAGCATGAACGGGTCCGCATCGGCCCC
>JACCSN010000513.1 GCA_013812985.1 Hyphomicrobiales bacterium
GGGCCATCCGCTCACCTTACCACGGACTGCCCGCTTGCCGTGACATTGCCCTCGCGCGCAAGGCTTCGCTCGCATTCGTAACGAAGAGGCCCGCGAGCGTCGAAACAGTTAGGATCAGATGCTGAACGATGCGCGTAGCAGCGGTGCCCGAATTGCCTGTCATGCACCACCTCAACCTTTTTAGTTCTCGGCTGGGGCCTGCCTGCGCCATTCCTCGTATTCGGGCCAGGCATCCGGGTGGAGCGGATAGTAGCGCTGCAGGAGCGCGCCCTGCTTGAGCATCATGCGCGAGAAATCCTCCCATTCATGGTGCTGCTGCGCGTTCTCGATCACCTTCTGAGCGAGCGCGACGGGCACGACCACAGCGCCATCGTCATCCGCCACGATAATATCGCCGGGGACCACGGTCACGCCGCCGCAAGCAATGGGAACGTTGACCGCGAATGGCATCAGGCCCGTCTGGGTGTGGAAGTTGGGCGTCCAGCCGCGGATCCAAAGCGGAATGTCGAGCTTTTTCAGGTTGGGGTAATCCCGCAGACATCCGTCGATCACCATGCCGGCGCCGCCGCGTCCCTTGAAGTAGGTGGACATCATATCGCCGAAGACGCCCGCGGTCATGTCGGCGCGTGCATCCACGACGACCACGTCACCCTCGCGGACGTGGTACAGGACGTGGCGGTGGAGCTGCTTTTCGGGGTCGGTATACTCATCCTCGCCGTAGAGGTCCTCGCGCTTGGGCATGAACTGCAGCGTCAGCGCCGGACCGGCGATCGCTTTGCTGGGGTTCCAGCTCACCGGCCCCTGCATGTGCGTATTGCGGATGCCCATATGGCCGAGGGTGCCGGCCACGGTTGCCGCGCCCAATTCGCCGAGCTTCAGAACTACGTCCTGCGGCGGACGGTTGATATCCGGGGTATGCGTCATCGTTTCACCAGTTTGTCACCGAGCCGTCTCGGCGCTTGAGATTGGGTGCCTGCCAGAACTTGAAGCTCTGCTTTTTGAGGAGCTCCTCGTTGACCTCGACCCCGAGGCCAGGCGCATCGCTCACGGGGTAGTGCGCGCGCTCGAGCCGCGGCTGGACCGGGAAGAAATCGGAGCTGTCGAACCCAAGATGCGTTTCGGCGGGGCTTGCGCGCGTCTCGAGCCAGGAGAAATTGGCAACGGCCGCCGCGAAATGCACAGTCGCGGCCGTGCAGACCGGCCCGAGCGGGTTGTGGGGCATCATGTCGACGTAATGCGCCTCGCTCCAGCCGGCGACTTTCATGGCCTCGGTCAGTCCGCCGACATTGCACACATCGAGCCGGTTGAACTGGTGGATGCCGCGTTCGATAAAGGGCAGAAACTGCCACTTCGATGAGAACTCCTCGCCTATGGCGAAGGGCACGTCGACCATGGTCCGGAGCGATTCATAGGCTTCCGGCGTCTCGTCGCGGATCGGCTCTTCAAGAAAGTCGAGGGTGCCGGACGGCATCTTCTGGCAGAAGCTCGCCGCTTCGGCGATCGAAAGGCGGTGGTGATAATCAATGCCGAGGACCACATCCTGCCCGAGTTCCTCGCGCGCCTTCACCATCCACTTCGCGGTCTTCGCGACGTGCTCGCGCGGCTCGTAGACCTCCTTGTTCTCATGACCGCTGGGGGAGAGCCGCATAGCGGTCCAGCCGTGTTCGATCAGCATCTTGGCTTGGTCGATCATCTCCGGCCCGGGCTCGCCATGTGTCGTCGCGAAGGTCGGCACGCGGTCGCGCTGCTTCCCGCCGAGCAATTCGTAGACAGGCACGCCAAGCGCCTTTCCCTTGATGTCGTGGAGGGCGATGTCGATAGCCGAGATTGCGGCGGTCAGCACGCGCCCGCCCTCAAAATACTGGCTTCGATACATCTCCTGCCAGAGCGCACCGATCCGGAACGGGTCGCGTCCGAGGATGAACTCGCGATAATGCTCGATTGCGCCGACAACCGCCTTTTCGCGACCGGACAGGCCGCTTTCGCCCCAGCCGAAGATCCCCTCGTCGGTCTCCAACTTGACGAGAAGCTGGTTACGGATGCCGATCCAGGCGGGGTACGGCGTGATTGCAGTGATCTTCATGCGGTGACCGGTTTGGAGTTCTCGACCTGCCCCAGCCTGGGGCCGGTCGCGTCAATGCCGTAGAGCCCCTGGTCGGTGATGACCTTGACGGTCACGAAGGTCCGGCCCGGCGAGGCGACGATAACCTTGATGTGGTTGATCTTCATCTGGGCGATCAGCTCCAGGTCCGGTCCCAGGAATATTCGCCGTCCCAGTGATCGGTCGGCTGCCAGATGCCCGCTACGCCCGGCTGCAGGTGCTGCGCAATCACCTCGTCATTGATATCGTCGATGCCGAGCCCCGGCTTGTCCGGCACGTGGATGAAACCGTCGCGGACGATCGGCTTCGGCAATCCAATCGCGATGTCATCCCACCAGGGCACATCGGCGGCGTGCTGTTCGAGCGCCATGAAATTCTCGGTGGCCACGGCGACGTGAGCCGCCGCCATGGCTGCGATTGGACTTTCCGCCATGTGGATCGCCATGGCGACGCCGTACTCCTGGGCGGTGTCGCCGATCTTCTTGGTCTCTAAGATGCCTCCGCTCGTGAGCAGGTCGGGGTGGATCACCGAAACGCCCCCGCTCTTCAGAAGGGGCATGAAGTCCTCCTTGAGGTAGATGTCCTCGCCGGTGCAGATCGGAACGGAGGTGCTCTTCTGGAGCTGTTCGTATTGAGCGGTGTATTGCCAGGGGATCACGTCCTCGAGCCAGGCCGGCGCGTATTTCTCGATCCGCCTGGCCAGACGGATGCCGTTCTGCAGCGAGATGTGACCGACATGGTCGATCGCAAGCGGAACCTCATATCCGATGACCTCGCGAACCTCCGCGATGTACTGCTCCAGAAGATCGAGCCCTTTTTCGGTGAAGTGCAGGCCCGTGAAGGGGTGGCGAACATTGTGCAGGTCGTAATCGGCGTTCCGCCGCTGGCGCTCCTCGATTGTCTTGACCGGCCCCCTCCCGGGGTGAACCCGATACCCTTCGAGCGAGCCCGCTGGGGCCACGACGGCCCCCGGGGCGTCCATGATCTGGAGAACACCGAGGTCCATCTTGAGGAAGGTATAGCCGAGCGCCATGCGCTCCTTGAGACGACTGCCGGTTTCCGTGCCGCTCGGCTTGCTCGCATCGGTGTCGCAATACATGCGCACGCGCTCGCGGAATCGGCCGCCGAGCATCTGGTAGATCGGCACCCCGTATGCCTTTCCGGCGAGGTCCCAAAGCGCAATCTCCACTGCGGAGACGCCACCGCCCTGCCGGCCGTGACCACCGAACTGCTTGATGCGCCGGAACAACCTGTCGATGTCGCAGGGGTTCTCGCCCAGCAGCCGGCTCTTCAGCATATGTGCGTAGGTGGCGCTGGCTCCGTCGCGCACCTCACCGAGGCCAACGATGCCCTGATTCGTGTAGATCTTCAGCAGCGCGGAGGTGAACGGCGCGCCTTCGATCTCGGCGACCCGCACATCGGTGATCCGAAGCGCTGAAGGTTTCGAGTTCGTGTTGACCCGGTTGAGGGCATCTTCCGGAGTATTCTCGTTCATTTTCAGTGTTCTGATCCTCGTTGTGACGGGCACAGTCCTGTACCCGTCCGGTAGCTTGGCGCGGCCTTTTCCGCACCCGATGGAAAGGTATTTCTCGGGGTGCCTACGCGGCGGCGAGCGCCGTTTCGGTTTGGCCGTCGAAAAGATGCATTTTGTTCTGGTCGAACTCGACCCAGACCGGCTCGTCGGGCCGAATGGGGACGTGTGGCTCGAGACTGACGATCAGCATGCCGTTCCCGAGATCGACCTGGACGAAGGTGACGTCGCCGGTAGGTTCTATCGTATAGACCTTGCCCGGGGCCGCGCCGGGAACGGCGGACTTGTGGATGCGAAGCGTGCTGTGGCGGGCGCCCAGGATGACCTTGTTCGACCGGGAAGTTAGTGCCTTGCGGGCATTGGCCGGGTCGAGCGGCAGCGCCCAACCTCCCGAGCTACGCAAGGCCGCGCCCTCGGGCGTGCTCACCACTTCGAGGGGTATCAAGCTCATCGCCGGGGTGCCGACAAAGCCCGCGACAAAGGTGTTGGCGGGGTTGGCGAACACCTTATCGGGCGCATCATATTGCTGGAGGTAGCCGCCATTCATGACCGCCATTTTGTCCGCCATGGTCACTGCCTCCAGCTGGTCATGGGTGACATAGATGACGGTGGCATTCAGCTCCTGGTGAAAGCGCTTCAGCTCGCTGCGCATCTGGACCCGCAGCTTGGCGTCGAGGTTGGACAGAGGTTCATCCATGAGGAAGGCGCGCGGGTCGCGCACCAAGGCCCGACCGAGCGCCACG
>JACCSN010000516.1 GCA_013812985.1 Hyphomicrobiales bacterium
CGCCTGCGACGACAACAATCCGGAGAACGCCACCATGTTGCGCGCCGAACCGGACGGCACGAGCCGCACCATTTTCGCGTCCGGCTTGCGCAACACGATCGGCTTCGGCTGGCATCCGGAGACAGGCGATCTCTGGGGGTTCGACCATGGCATCGATTGGCTCGGCGACGAGGAGCAACGAGAAGAGCTGAACCGCATCGAGAAAGGCGAGAAATACGGCTGGCCGTACATCTTCGCGGACGGCAAGGAGAACCCGCAGGACGAGCCGCCGGCCGGAATCAGCTTCGAGCAGTGGCGCCGGACCAGCAAGGAGCCGGTCCATCTCTATACATCGCATGCCGCTCCAATGCAGATGACCTTTTATCGCGGCGATGCGTTCCCGGAGGGCTATTCCGGCGACGCCTTCGTGGCGATGCGCGGCTCGTGGAACCGCAAGCCGCCGGCCGGCTACGAGGTCGTGCGGGTCGATTTCGAGGACGGCCAGCCGAAATCGCTGGAGCCCTTCGTCACCGGCTTCCTGGTGGAGAACGCCGACGGAACCTGGGGTCAGCTGGCCCGCCTCGCCGGGATCGCGGCCGCCCCTGACGGCTCGCTCTACCTCGCCGACGACAGCGGCGGCGTGATCTACAGGATCACATACGAAGGCGAAGGAGAAGCGGCCGAGGCTCCATCGCAAGAAGCCGCGGGCGATCAGTCGGCCGCGTCGAGCGCCCCCGACACGGTCCCGCCCCAGGAAACGTTGCCGGAGCTCGCCAAGGACATCCTTGAAGCCGAAGACGGGGTGACAATCGAGGTGATGTCGCCGGCTTTCCAGGACGGCGGCCCGATCCCCCTCAAGCACTCCGCCGACGCGGAGGACCTTTCACCTCCGCTCGACTGGGGCAAGGGTCCGGAAGGCACGCAGAGCTACGCGATCATGATGGAAGATCCCGATGCGAAGGAGCCGAAACCTTTCGTTCATTGGATCGCCACGAACATTCCGGCCGGCATCACATCATTGCGGGAAGGCGTTCCGGCGGCGCCGAGGCTCAAGCTGCCGGACGGCGTCACGCAGGGCGTGAACTCGCGCGGTTCCTTCGGCTATTTCGGCCCGAAGCCGCCGGTCGGCGACCCGCCGCATCGCTATCATTTCCAGGTTTTCGCGCTGGACGCGGAAATTGAACTGGAGCCTGGCGCGGATCGCCAGAACGTGCTCGACGCTATCCAGGGGCATGTCCTGGCGGAAGGCGAGCTGACGGGGACCTTTCAGCGAGAATAACGTCTGAACCCGGCCGGCTTGGGCCGCTGAGCAGGACCAGATCGGTCCGGCAGAAAGGGCCGGCCCCTTCCTCTGTCGCTACACAGCAGGGGTACGAAAGTCAGAGTCCGAGGTCTGCGAACGATTTTATTGAGGATGCTAACGATTTGTTAAGCATGCTGCATCCTTTACTGGATCAGATCGAATTGCCTGACGTTTTCGCGTCAAATTCGATGCGGAGTCTGACATGAGCAGCAACATCCTCGACAGGCGTCAGGACGTTCGGGACCACGCCGACCCTTCTGACATCGCGGTGGCGCAATTCCTTGATCTGGCGAGGGCGGCGAACGTCACCTTCGAGCTGGTCGATGATCGGCTGGTCATGCGCTCGGCGCGCGCGAACTGGAAGCAGTGGCAGCCGTTGCGCCGCTGCCTCGACGAAATCGGCATCGAAGCGATCGCCGAATATTTCAGGGCTACGACGCCGGAAGACCGGGCGATCCTGTCCGCCGCCGCGGCCTGAGACAGCCAAGCGTAACAACACCCGCCGGGTTCCTAAGCTGCAGTGGGATGGTTTGAGGCGGTCTTCAGCGAATTGAGGCGGCGAACGCCCGCTTGACATATCCAGATGTCCATACCTAGCGTGCAAACGTTCGCATGATAGTCGAGGTGGGTATGTTTGATCGACAGGCCGAGAGGCAATGAGCCCTCGAATGAACGCGAGCGGCGCTCGAAGCTGGGAAGACATCCGGACCCGCCTCGACCACGGCCCGACCTTCAACGCCATGCGCGGCACGCCCTATTACCGGGATGCCGTCTACGAGCAATTCTCCAAGGCCGAATACCAGCGCCGCTTCGACGCCTTACGCGCCAAGATGCGCGAGCTCAACCTCGACGTGGCGATCTGCCCCGGCGGCCCGAGCCACTGGAGCTTTGGCGGCGGCATGCTCTGGCTGACTGGCCATTGGGAATGGCACGCGCTCGCAGCCTACGTCGTGTTCCCGCTGGAAGGCGAGCCGACGCTGATTTACGCCATGGGCGGCACGCATATCGAGGCGACCCGCCGCGAGACCGCAGCCGCCATCTCCGACGTGCGCGGCAGCCGCAACGGCCGCTACGCCGAAGTGATGGTGGAGCGCATCAAGGAGCTCGGGCTCGAGCGCGGCCGCATCGGGCTTCTGGAGATCGATGTCCGCCATAAGGATTACCTGCCCGTCAACCAGTTCAACGACCTGAAGGCGGGCCTGCCCGAGGCCGAGTTGGTCTTCACGCAGGGTATCATGCACGAGCTCCTGTCGGTTCACAGCGAAGCGGAGCTCGACTGCATCCGCCATGCGGGAAAACTGTGCGATGACGCCATGCAGGCGATCGTCGATCGGGCCCGGCCGGGGGTGGGCGAATACGAGCTGCGGGCCGCCGCCGGTTCCGCCATCCTGGAAGGCGGCGGCGACATCGATTTCCTGATCATCGGCTCCACGCCCATGCGGGATCCGGCGATGGTTTTCGGCAACCCGCGTCCGTCGCGGCGGACGCTTGCGGAGGGCGACATGATCCTGATGGAGCTTGCCGCCGGCTATCGCGGCTACAGCGCCCAGATCGGGCAGCCGATCTGCCTGGGCGAACCGCCGGCCGAGGTGCGCCGCTTCTGGGACGAGATCGCCAAGCCCGGCTACGAGAAGATGATCGCCGAGATCCGGCCCGGCAATCCGGTGGACCGGCTCCGCATCGCCGGGCAGTTCTTCCGGGAGAACGGCGTGCAGTCGCGACCGACCCAGTGCCACGGCATCGATTTCGTCACCGACGGGCCGCACGTCTATGCCGACCACATCAAGGTCGAGCCGTTCGAGGCGATCATGCGGCCCGGCATGGTGATCATGGCCGAGCCGAACCCGA
>JACCSN010000531.1 GCA_013812985.1 Hyphomicrobiales bacterium
GGCATCCCTACGATCAAATATTCAGCCGGATCGTTGCCGATAGCAGCGTCCGGCTCCGCCTCGGGTTCCGGCAGCGGCGCCGGCGCCAGTTCCGCCGCGTCGATCTCGAAGCGGGGCGGCTCGAGCTCGGCGACGGGAACCTTCCACTCGACCGTGTCGATCCGGCCGGTGACCGGCGAGGCGGGCGCCCAGGCGTCCAGGATAACCCCGTCGGCCGTCCAGACCGCATCGCGCGGCGCGCGGGCGGCGCGCGCCAGCCATTCCCGCGAGCGGCCCCGGTTTCCGCTTTCGCGCTCCTCCAGTTCCGCCATGAGGAAAAGCGCCTTCTGCGTGGGGTGCGACGTGAGCACAGGGTGGAGCGCTTCGCGCGCGCGGGCGAAATCGCGCGCGTCGATGGCGGCGCGGGCAAGCGCGAGGCGGCTTTCCTCGGCATGCGGCCGCAGGCGCAAGAGGGTCTCGGCCCGTTTCAGCCGGTCGCTTGCCGAATCGCCCGCCCGCACATGCAGGTAGGCGTCCGCGATTTCCGGATGCGGGGCCGTCTTCCAGGTCGTCTCCAGGAGGCGCGTGGCGCGCCTGATGTCGCCCTGCCGCGACAAGAGCCGGCCCGCCACGACCGCGGCCGAAACCAGATCGGTGGCGAGCTCGTGCGCTTCCAGCGCGGCATGGCGCGCCGCGTCGGGGTCGCGGTCCTCCCGATCGAGAGCCTGCGCGGTTAGGATCACGGCGCGGTGCCGGCGCGCCGTGCGCTTGTCGAGCAAACGGCCGTCGGCGGCGCCGGAGAGCGTCCGCAGCGCTCCGTCCCAATCGGCGACGGCCGTCTGGTGGCGGAGGAGGGCGCGCGCCGCCCAGGGCGAAGACGGCGATTCCTCCCGCGCCTTGTCGGCGATCAGCCGCGCGGCTTCCCCCTCGCCCTCGCGCTCGGCTTCGACATAGAGCCCGCGCAGGCCGGCGATGCGCGTCTGCGGATCCTCCGTCATGCGCTGGAAAACCTGCCGGGCGGCGGCGCGGTCGCCTTTGAGCTGAGCCGTCTGCGCTTCCAGGAGGCGGGCCAGCGGCTGATCCGGCGTGCGGCGCGAGGCTTCCAGCATGGCCCGCTCGGCGCCGCGGAGGTCGCCGGCCGCGACCGCGATCAGGCCCTGGCTGACCGCCGCGCGGCCCTGCTCCAGATTGCGTCGGCGCCAGCCGAAGGCGATGCGAGCGGGCGCCCGGATGAGCTCCTGCGCGAACCAGATCAGCCCCATCGTGACGAGGATCAGCCCCAACAGCGCGATCACCGCTATGGTGAGGTCGACGGCATAGGCCGTGTCGGCAAGGGTGAGGGTGACCTCGCCTGAGGTGTCTTTCAGCCTGTGAAAGCCCAAGGCTATGGCGAAAACGACGGCGACGACGATAAGCAGTTTGAGCATGGCGGCGTCTTACCCTTGCGGCTTGAGTCGCGCCAGCGCGTCGGATCGGAGCCGGGCGGCGAGCTCTTCCGCCGCGCCCCGCGCTTGCGCCCCGCTCGCCCATTCCGCCAGCCGGGTTTTCGCCGCTTCGGGCAGGGCGTCCCATTCGGCGAGCGCCAGGCGGAGGTCGCCGGCTTCCACCGCGGCCCGCATGCGGGCCACCACGGCGCCCGGATCGCCGCCCTCGGTTGGATTGGCGGGGCGCACCTCGACGAGGCTGCGGGCGCTCTGCAGAAACCGGTCGACGGTCCGCGCGCCGGCCGGGATCGGCGTGGAAAGGTCGATCTCGCCGAGCGCGGCCTCGAAGCTCGATTGCAATTCGGCCAATGTCGGCAGGCCGCCCTCCGCGTGGGGCGCAAGCCCGGCAAGCGCCGCCTCGTCCAGCCCGAGCCCGCGCAGCGCGTCCAGCTCGGCCCTGAACGGCTCGCCGGCGTCGAGCGCGGAGGTGAGGGCATTGGCGACGACCGCGGGCCCGAGCGCTCGACCCGTTTCGGCCTGGCGGCTGATCGTGTTCAAATTGGTTTCAACGGCTGCGATGCGCTCCTCGGCGGGCACGGCTTCCATGCGGGTCGCGAGTTCCGCCAGCCTTCGACCGATCTCCGGCAGCGTGTTCTGTGCCGCGGCGATTTCCGTTACGCGCCTTTCGATCTCGGGGAGCGCGGCCTGGCGGGCTGAAAGGTCGGCCGCCTGCCGCTCCAGCTCCGCGATGTCGGCTTGAAGCCCGGCGACATCCACCGGGGGCCGCTCCTCCAGCGCGCCGAGTCGCCCGGAAACGTCATCGATGCGGCTGCCGACTTCCGCCAAGGCCGGCGCCGCGACCCCGCCCGCGCCCGAATTCCTCAGCCCCGCCACTTGCCCGGCAAGCTCCGTCAGCCTTCCTTCCAGGGCCTCGGTCGGCTGTCCCGACGCGGCGCCCGCCGGACGCCTTTCGAGCTCCGCGAGCCGGCTGCGCAGCTCGGCGATCGCCGCCGCATCCGGCCACGCGACCGCCGAGGCGGGCCGGTTGCGCAGTTCGGCGATCCCCTGCTCCAGCTCGGCGACCTGGCCCTCCAACGGGCCAAGATCGGGCCCGCCGGCGGGCGCCGTCCCCTGCGCCTCCCGCAGCGCCGCCAGCTCGATTGGCAGCGTTGATAGGTTGGCGACCTCGCTCCGGAGCGCCCCGAGCTCTGCGACTTCGCGTTGGAGGCCTGCGATTTCGGGGTCAGGTTGGTCTGGGGTTTGCAGGAATTCCAAGAATCCGGCGCGTTCCAGCGCGAGCAAACCGCCGGCGGAGACGACCCCGCCCAGAAGCGCCGCTAAGAGCAGCGCGGGAAAAGACGCGCCGCGCCGCGCGCGGGTCGGCGCTGTCTGGGCCGGTGGCGCCGCGTAAGCGCCCGGATCGGTCGTGTCGAGTGGGGTCTCCTCAACCCGCGCGTCGCGCCAGTCATCAGTGCCGCCTGATTCCGTCGCAGGAGGCGACCACGGCTCGGCCCCTGTGTCCGGTGTCAGATCCTCGCTTTCGGAAGGGTAACCGGAGAATGCCCGCTCGTCCTCGGCGTCGAGATCGGCGGGATCGGGCGTGCCTTCCGAGTCCGCCCGTGAAATCTCCTCGGCGGAAAGGTCGAGGGTCAACGGCCTGCGCTGGCCTTCGCCGCCAGGACCGGGGGGGCTTGTCGTGTCTGTCGCCAAGAGTGGTCTCCCGCCGGGGATCGGGCCCGAGAGCCGGTCAAGCCGGGCTCGCCCGATCGGTTCCATTCCCCCGCTTCCATACAGGAAAGCTTGGAGGAGCGCGCGCCTCTTAGAAAGCGAGAACCGCTCCGGCGACCGCTTGGCCCAGCGCCGCATGGGCGTCGGGATCGAGGTGGATGCCGTCGAATGCGCTGCTTGTCATGACAGTCCCGGCGTCCAGAAAGGCCGCGCCGTGCTCGCCAGCGACCGCCTCGTAGAGGGGCGGAAGCCGCATTGATTTCGCATGCCCGCCAAGGAACATGTCGGCGAAATCCGGCCGTTCGCCGAACCGGTCGAGGATTGGGGCTGGGCAGACGACCAGCACAGGCGGGACGCTGTTATTCGGCCCGACCTCCGCCGTGCGGATAATCGTCAGCAGGCGCCCGATCCCGGCGGCGATGTCGCCCGCCGGCACGTTGAACCGGGCCTTTAGATCGTTGGTGCCGAGCATGAGGACGATCGCGTCGAGCGGCTGGTGGCTGCGCAGGCAAGGCAGGAGATAGGCGGATCCGTCCAGCCAGCTTCCCTCGATCGGATCGGGGTGGACGGTGGTGCGGCCGGGCAGGCCTTCCTCGACGACAAGCCATTCCGGGCCGAGGCGCCGGCGCAAGATTCCGGTCCAGCGCTCATCGGGCGGGTAGCGATCGTCCGGGCGCGGCGCGGTAGCGCTGCCCCAGGTGTTGGAATCGCCGTAACAGAGGACAGTCTTCATCCGATCTCCAGCGCGGGGCCGACCCCAAGGCTACCGGGTGAAGCTCAGTCCAGCAACGACATGCGCGAAAGCTGAAAACGTCCAGCGGCAGATCGCGCCCAAGGCGAGGAGGGCAAGCGGCGGCGCGAGCACGATCAGGTAAAACGGGCGGAGCTCCTCCGCATACGAATAGCCGGCGCCGAATGTCGCGAGCACGATCACCGCGATCAGGAGCCAGAAAGCGACCCAGACGGCCGAGATGGCCATCCAGACCCTGATCATGGATTGCCGGGCGTCGCCTCCGGCCACCGACGCGGTCGTATCCGACATGCTCTCACTCCAGCTTCGGGGCGGTCAACGGGTTTTGGGGCGAAACGCTCCCATCGAGGCGCCAGCCTTGCGTCACCTCGATCGCCGGCGACCTTAGGCGAGCCGTGTTTCCGCCGGATGTCGCGGTGGATGTCGATTCTTGGTAAGGGTTGGGGGTAGGCGAAATAGGTCTGTAACACTGACCTACTTATCTCTCCGGCGCACCTCGTTTTGGTCAGCATCGACCCCTTTGCCCGCCGCTCGACCGGGATGCTCTAATGGGCCATGGCATGCTTCTCCCGCGAGCCGCCCGCGTCTCCAGAGCGCGCGGCGAGAGCAAGCCGTGGACCGGCTCAGCGCTGGCAGACCGGGCAGAAGAACGTCGACCGGCCGGACTGGACGATCCGGCGGATCGCGCCGCGGCAGCCGGGCGTCGCGCAGGGCGCGCCCTCCCGGTCGTAGACGGCGAAGCGGTGCTGGAA
>JACCSN010000541.1 GCA_013812985.1 Hyphomicrobiales bacterium
GTCGAGATCACTGTGGAAGCCCATGCTCAGGTAGTGCGTCGGGGTTTCGGCGCGCGGTAATTCCAGCAGGCGCCCGCTCTTGGACTTGTGCAGGACGATCGTGAAGGTTCCGGTCAGCGCCGTTTCCAGCGCCGTGACGCAGACCTCACCATCCCCCTGAACGCCATGGCCATCGCCCACGGAGAAAAGCGCTCCGTCCGCCCAGACCGGCAGATAAAGGATGCTGCCCGCCGTCAGCTGCTTGTTGTCGAGGTTGCCGCCATGAATGCGGGGCTCGCGCGACGAAACTTCTCCGTATTCCGGCGGCGGCGCGACGCCCATCACGCCGAAGAAGGGTTTCAGCTTCAGTTCGGTCCCCCAGGGCAGCCGCGCGACACCGCGCTCCAGGTCGATTGGGATGTGGGTGAGCACGCGGGTCGGCATGACGAAGTCCTCGGGCAGCGTGCCGTCGAAAGGCTCGATGGCGTTGAAGCCCCAGTTCGCCCCGAACTCGACCGCTTCGATCCGCACCTCCAGCATGTCGCCCGGCGCCGCCCCCGTGATGGCGATCGGGCCGGTGAGAAGATGGCCCCAACGCACCGGCAGCTTTGCCTCATGGATGGCTCTCAGCCGCGGCGAAACTATCATCCCCGAGTTTTCCGGAGGCATCAGATCGGCGCCGCCCGACAAAGTTTCGATGACGACCGTATCACCGGATGCGATCTCGATGGCTGGGCTCGATGCCGAGCTGAACCGTCCCCAATGCACCGTATAAGGTGTGGCGTCGACCCGATGAGCGACCATGCCCCTCTCTCCCCGCGAACGCAACGCCGCACTTTGATGTGCGGAAGCGGACGGCAACTTCGAACAATCGCACTTTAGATGCAAGAGGTCTGACCTCTGTTGACGCGGTTCGCTGGAGGTGCCAAGCTGGCTGTCGAACTATGCGGCGAGAACAACTTGGACGACGGGCTGATCCCAGAACTGAACGAAAAGATCTGGCCCTCCGGTGCCCGCCGCGATGACCTTGTCCAGCGCGTCACCAACGCGCTTCGCGAGCAGATCCTTTCCGGCCGGCTCGCCCCGGGTGCGAGGCTGGCCCCCGAAACGGAACTGGCTCGTTGGCTGGGCATCAGCCGCCCCACCTTGCGGGAAGCCATTCGGGTCTTGGCACGAGAATCCCTCGTCGCCGTGAAGCACGGCGTGGGCAGCTTCGTTGCAAGAGAGCCGAAGCCTATGCTGATCTCGCTCGAGGTCATGCGCTCCATGACCGACTTTATCCGGGCATCGGGAAGCGAGCCGGGGGTGCGCGACCTGTCGATGCAATTGGTCGATGCTCCGGCGGATGCGGCAAAGCTGTTGGAGATCGAGGCTGGGTCGCCTGTAGCCAGGATTTCGCGCGTGCGCCTAGCCGGCGGCGCACCGTTCGCCATCGCCAACGAATACTTGAAGCTAGACAGTCCGGAGCGGGATCTTAGCCGGATCGAAGCGTTCGAGGGTGGCTCGCTGTTCGAATTTCTCCGCGTGCATTGCGGCAAGCCTATCTCCCATAGCCGGCTCTGGATGTCGGCGACATCGGCCGATGGAGCGATGGCCAAGGTGCTGGGCCTCAAGCCCCACGCGCCTCTGCTGCTGATGCGCGAAATCCATTTCGATTTCCAGCACCGGCCGATGCTCTACTCGGTCAACTTCCACAACACCGATGTGCTCGAGTGCACGTCCGTGCGTTCCGGCCTGCCGAGATGAGCGGGTCGCAATACTGCACGGTCGGAAACATCAGCATCGATGACCTGGTATTCCCCGACGGCACGACGATGTGGTGCGTGCCGGGCGGTAACGCGATCTATTCGGCGCTTGGGATCGCGATCTGGCGCGAGCGGCCGGACGTCATCGCGCCAATGGGCCCCGAATACCCCAAGGACGTCCTGGGCGACAGGATCGACCTCTCGCATGTTCGCCTGCTCGAGCGGAACATGCGCAACTGGGGTCTTTACGAAGAGGACGGCACGCGGACCTTCACGTTCCGCACCAAGACGCGCAATTGGATCGAGTTCTGCCCCACCGTCGCCGACGTGCATGGATCGCGCTACCTCTACGCGCATCTCGCGCCGCTGCCCTGGCCGCGGCAGATCGAGATCTCCGAGCAGCTCCGCCAGAACGGGGCGCGCGTCGTGTCGGTGGATCCGGACGACCGCTACGTGCACGAGCTCGACTCGGGGGCAATCATACGGCTGTTGCGCGCCGTCGACCTTTTCCTGCCGAGCCAGCAGGACGCCGAGGCGATGTTGCCGGGCAGGACGCCGCTGGATTCGCTGCGGGCGCTGCGCGACATGGCGCCTGAGCTGCCCGTCGTGGCGGTGAAATGCGGCGCCGACGGCGTTCTGATGCACCAAGCCGGCGCGGACGACTTCATTCGCCTGCCGACGGCGGCCGCATCGGTGGTCGACGCGACGGGGGCAGGCGACGCATTTTCCGGCGGTGCGCTCGCCGGCTATTCGAAGACGTCGAGCGCGGTCGAAGCCGTGCTGTGGGGAAGCGTTTCGGCCTCCTTCGCCGTCGCCGCGACCGGTCCAGCCGCCCTCGTCAGCGCCGGATACGAGGAAGCGCAAGCCAGGCTCGGCATGCTGAGAAGCCGTATCGAGACCTACCGGATTTGAGATCAGGCCGCACGCAGGGACTGCGCCGGCGAACATGTGGAGAGCGAGTTGGAGAACGAGAAAACAGTTATGCTGCGCGAGATCGCCATGCAGCCGGCCTTCGTCAGGGACAACATCGACGGCATGCTCGCCTACATGCGCGAGGTCATGGCCTCGCGTGAGCCCGGGACGCTTCGGCACGGCTTCATGATCGGCTGCGGCGACAGCTACTGTGCCGCGCTTGCCGCGCGCCAATACATGATGAAGGCGACGGGCCGGTTCATCGAACCGGTGGAGGCGCTCGAGTTCTCCAGATACCTGGTGGCCGATCTGCCGGACGATTCCTTCGTGTTCGGCGTATCCAATTCGGGCACGGTCTCGCGCACCATCGAGGGGGTCCGCCTTGCCCGGGAGAAGGGCGCGTGGACGTTCGCCGTCACGGTGAGCGCCGACAACACGCTTGCCCACACCGCCGAAACCCTGATTAAGGTGAACGCGACGCCGAACATCAAGGAGCTGCCGGACGGCACCCGGGTGGTAACGCCGGGAAGCATCACCTACACGGCAAGCATGCTCGGCCTGTTTGCCTCGGCCATCGCAATCGGCGAGCGGATTGGCAACCTGGACCGCAGCCGCTCGGCAGAAATGGTCGCTGAACTGCACGAGGTCGCGGTCGCCATGGACAAGGCCGACGCGCCGGTGCGCAAGCTGGCCGAGGAATGCGCCGCGACCTTCACGCCCGACCGCCGCACCGTGTTCCTGGGCGGCGGGCCCAACTACGCGACCGCCTACTTCGCCATGGCGAAGTGGTTCGAAGGCCTGACCCGGCCGGCCCACACCTCGGAGCTGGAAGAGTGGGCGCACGAGCAGTACTTCATCACCGACGAGACCACGGACACTTTCATCATCCTGCCGCCCGGCGCCGGTCGCGACCGCGGCCTGGAGCAGGCGCAGGCGGCGCGCGACATGGGCTCGCGCGTCATCATCATCGGCGATAAAAGGGACGCCGCCGCACAAGCGGCAGCCAACATCTACTTCGGCATGCCCTCCGGCGTTCCCGAGTCGCTGACGCCCTTCGTCTACAAGCTGCCCTTCGAATATCTGTCATGCGCGATATCGCGGCAGCAGAACATCGCCTTCCTGGGCTTCAACAACCGCAGGCGGCAGGAGGTGAACTTCCGCCAAATCTTCAATTCGGCACAGGCGCAAGCGCCGAAAGAAGTCGCCTGATGAGCCAGCTGCTGTCCCTGATCCGCGCCCATCGCAAGCCGGTCATCGGGATGGTTCAGCTCGGCCCATTGCCGGGCGGCTGCCGCTATCGCGGCGGCAAGATCGGAGCGGTTCTCGACGCCGCGCTGTCGGAGGCCGAGATCCTGAGCCGCAACGGCGTCGACGCCATGATGGTGCAGAATCTCGGCGACCTGCCCGTCGCAATGCGCGCCACCGCGGCGCAGGTTGCCTGGATGACCCGGGTGGCGAGCGAGATCGCCAGCCGCTTCGGCATCCCCACGGGACTCAATCTCCTGGAGAACGATGCCGAGGCGATGTTCGCCATCGCATCCGCCTCCGGCGCCGATTTCGTCCGCATCAAGATCTATGTCGGGGCGATGATGACGCCGTTCGGCATGGAAACAGCGCAGGCGCATGCAGCTATCAAGGCGCGCACCAGCTGGAATGCGGAGAACGTCGCGATCTTCGCCGACGTCCACGACAGGACAGGCACGCCGATCGGCACCGGGGGGTTCGAGGAGGATGTCGAGTTCGCCATCCGCCTGGGCGGCGCGGACGGCCTCGTTCTGACCGGCAAGACCTACGATCAGACCCTTGAATTCATCATGGCCGCCCGGCGCAAATATCCCGACGTCCCGATCCTTGTCGGGGGCGGGGTCACGGTCGACAATATCGGCGACGTCGCGGCTGTCGCGGACGGCGCCATCGTCAGTACGTCCCTGAAGGGTTCGGGAAGCGCCGTGGGCGCGTTCGTGCCCGAGAAAGTCCAGGAATTCATGGCCGCTGCCGCCAAGGTACGACAACTGGCCTGAACCGACCCGCGATCGCATGCTCATCAAGAAGCCAGCGCGGTAAACCGAAGAAGGAGGTAAGCATGTTGAAGTCAATTCTACGCTACGGGACTGCAGCGCTCGTCGCTTTCGGATTTGTTTCCGGAGCCGCTGCCCAGGACAAGCTCCGGGTGGCCATGGTCACCTCGGAATCCGGCCTAGGCGACCGCTCGTTCAACGACATGATGGTCGAGGGAATGAAACGAGCCGAGACGGACCTCAACGCCGAATACGTGATCATACAGCCGCGCGCCGTGTCCGAGTTCCAGTCAGCCCTCGCCCGCGCGGCCGGCCAGGATTTTGATATCATCATCGGCTCCTCGTTCGACATGATCAAGCCGATGCAGGAGGTCGCGAAGGCATTTTCCGACCAGAAATTCGGGCTCGTCGACGTCGGCCCCGAACCGCTCGGGCCCAATGTCGTCAGCACGGTGACGAAGGACTGGGAAGGCTCGTTCCTGGTCGGCTGGATCGCGGCGAAGACCACCAAGACCGGTACGATCGGCTTTGTCGGCGGCAAGGACATCCCGATCATCCACCG
>JACCSN010000546.1 GCA_013812985.1 Hyphomicrobiales bacterium
CAAATTGGGCAAAGGAGAGCAGCACGTTCAGCGTCAGGCGTCCCATTGAGCTCGTGGTATTGAACTGCTGAGTAACGGAGACGAAAGACACGCCTTTCGCGTCGAGGATTTCGACGATCTTGGCGAAGTCGGCGAGCGAGCGGGTGAGCCGGTCCACCTTGTAGACGACGATCACGTCGACTTGCCCGCCTGGACATCGTCCATCAGCTGCTGCAAGGCAGGCCGGTTAATGGAACCGCCCGAGTGGCCGCCATCGTCGTAAAGGTCCGGCAGCAGGCTCCAGCCCTCGTGCTTCTGGCTGAGGATGAAGGCCTCGCAGGCTTCGCGCTGCGCATGCAGCGAATTGAAGTCCTGCTCCAGTTCTTCCTCGGAGGATTTGCGCGTATAAATGGCGCAGCGGAGACCGGTTAAGCTCCGGCCGTGTGATCGAATGGAGCGACGCGCGTCGTGGCAACGGCTCATAACCGTGACTCTGCGGAAGCGTTCGCTACCCTCAGACCAAAGAATGCGGGACCGTTGCGCCTGCCACCGGTGATTCCCCGCGCTATGATCGAGAGCGAGGCATAGTCGTTGCCTTTCCAGCGGAAGGCGCCGGAAGCGGGCCCGACTCAGAATTCCAGGAGATTGAGACGCTGACCACGATGGGCGAGATCAACCAAGACCATCTTGCCGAATTCGTCGAATTTATGGGGTTTCGTCGAGGAGCCAAACTACGCGGTTCGTGGGCGGAGAATGTGCGATTCTGGACCGCTCCTCTACAGGCCTGTTCGCCCGTCGCGTCGTCGGCTGTGGGTGGGCGATCGCCTGCACCGGGACCTCGCTCTCGCGGCGCTCCGTAAGGCCTTTGCCATCCGGCGCCCCGCAGCCGGTCTGATCCATCACTCCGATCGCGGCAGCCAATATTGCTCGATCGACTATCAGACCGAGCTGCACCGTCACGGCATCCTGATCTCGATGTCCGGCAAGGGAAATTGCTTCGACAATGCGATGGTCGAAACGTTCTTCAAGACCCTCAAATCCGAGCTGGTCTGGCGCACTGTCTTCCAGACCCGCTTCGAGGCCGAGCGTGCCATTGCCCGCCTCCTTATCTTCCTCGGCGGGTTGGCGACGATGTCGGCCGCCTATCCCAACGTGATGCGCCCATCAGGCAACGTTTTATATGAGAACGCTGAACGGCCGCTGGGAAGGCTATGTGTGCCGTATGTCGGCTCCAAGGGCGCGCTGCTCGGATTGACGAAGTCGCTCGTGCGTGAAACTCGGACCCCGTGGCACTCGAGTAGATGCAGTATCTCCAGGCGCGGTCGTGTCGGAGGCCGAGCAGCGCGTCTTCGGCGAACGGCTGCAGCAATACAGCGACTGGATCCTCGAGAACCAATGCCAGAAGGTGCGAATTCAGCCGGAGCATGTAGCGGATCTGGTGCTCTTTCTGGTTTCATCCGCGTCCGACATGATCACCGGGCAGAACTACCCGATCGATGGCGGCTGGTAGAAGGGCCAACGCTGCTGAATAGCTGGCGGAGGCTCGGAGCTTGGCATTGCGAGGAGGGCTGCTGTCCGTGCACGAAACAGTTGTTATCGGTGCGGGCGACCTCCGCGCCGAGATTGTGCCATCGCTGGGCGCCGCTCTGGCGCGCTTCGACCTGATTGACGGCGGTGCTCGCCTTGCGCTCTTCCGACCATGGCCGGAGGAGGGGAGCGATGACCCCACCCAGCTGGCCTGCAATCTCCTGGTTCCCTGGTCCAACCGCATCTCGGGGGGCGGTTTCAAGTTCGACGGCCGTTTTTATCCTCTTGAAGCCGAATTCGCAGGCGATCCGTTCCCGCTGCACGGAAACGGCTGGGTCTCGAAATGGACGCTCCGCGATCATGCGCCCAGCCGTGCCGTCCTGGATCTCGATGCAGCTGGCTCGGGCGCGTACAGCTATTCTTCACGCGTCGAATACGAACTGGATCCGTCCGCGTTGACGATTCGACTGACCGTGGAGAGCTGCTCCGCGACCGCTCTGCCATTCGGGCTCGGCTTGCATCCGTGGTTGCCGCGCGGCACGGCGACCGGTCTTCGGGCGAAGGCTGAAACCGTGTGGCTGGAGGACGAACGGCATCTGCCAACCGGAAGCCTTGGCGTCCGCGCGCGGCCGGATTGGGATTTCGCGGCGCCGCGGCCGCTCCCGGCGAGCTGGATCAACAACGCGTTCACGGGTTGGGACCGGCACGCGTCAGTCGAGTGGCCCGAGCGTCGGCTTGCCCTGACGATCGAGGCCAGCGAGAGGCTCGAAACCTACCTCCTCTACTCGCCATCCGCGGATTCACCCTTCTTCTGCTTTGAACCGGTTTCGCATCCCGTGGACGCCCACAACCTTCCGGGCGGTCCGGCGGCCAACGGCCTCGTTGTGCTCGCGCCCGGCGAGAGGCTGTCGGTGCATTGCCGCTTCGCTCCGCGACGCCTCTGATCGCAGGCAGATCCGCGACCCGGACTTGACCGATTCGCGTCAGACGGAATATACATCATACAAATCTCGTTATAAGAACGATGATTGGGGGAGGGACTCGTTGCGGATTACCGCGATCCACACCCGCATCTGCAATGCGGAAATGCGCAATTGGGTCTTCGTGCGCGTGGAGACGGACCAGCCGGGTCTGTTCGGCTGGGGTGAGGCCACCCTGGAGTGGAAGACGCGGGGCGTAGTGGGCGCGATCGAGGATCTCGCGCCGCTGCTGATAGGACGCGACCCCCGCGATATCGAGCAGGTCGTTCGGGTGATGAAGAAGCACTCGTTCTGGCGGCTCGGCGCGATCGGCATGAGCGCGATATCGGGCATCGAAATCGCCCTCTGGGACATCCTCGGCAAAGACCTCGGCGTGCCCGTCTGGCGGCTGCTCGGCGGCAAGGTCCGCGACAAGGTCGGCGTCTATGCCCATCTCGGGCTCGGCGACATGCGCGCCGTCTATGAGACGCTGGACGCCGCCCCTCTCGTGGAACGAGCGCGGGAGGTCGTCGAGAAGGGCTACCGCGCTTTCAAGGCCGTGTTTATCCCGTACACGCATTTCCACGCGCCGCTTCCGGAGGTCGACAAGGTCGCCCGAATGATGGAGGCGATGCGCGGCGCCGTCGGCCCCGACATCGAGATCATGATCGATTTCCATGGCCGGCCGGCTTCGGTGGGCGCCGCGCTCGCCTATATCGAGGCGCTCGCGCCGGGGCGTCCCATGTTCGTCGAAGAGCCGCTGCCGCCCGGCGACACGGCCGGCCTCGCGCTGCTGGCCGCCAGAACCTCCGTGCCGCTGGCGACCGGCGAACGGCTCGTGGACCGCACCGAGTTCGAGGAACTCTTCCGCGCCCGGGCGATCGACATCGTCCAGCCGGACATCTGCCATTGCGGCGGGCTGCTTGAGGCCAAGAAGATCGCCGCGATGGCTGAAGCGGTTTCGGTCGGCGTGGCGCCGCACAACCCGCTCGGGCCCATTGCCGGGGTCGCCGCCCTGCACTTCGCGGTGTCCACTCCCAATCATGTCATCCAGGAGGAGATGGTGGGCGCCGTGCCCTGGTATTTCGACGCCGTTCAGGGGCCGATCCGGATGGTGGACGGCTTCTGGCAAGTTCCCGAAGCGCCCGGCCTGGGCGTCGAAGTGGACGAGCGGGTGATCGCCGCCCATCCTTTCCAGCAGGAAGTCATGCATACGGGCAACGCCGTCCTCGACGACGGCACGATCGTGGACTGGTGAACCACATGCCCGGACGCCTGGAGGGGAAGGTCGCGGTCGTCACCGGCGCCGGGCAGGGAATCGGCGCGGCGATCGCCCGGATTTTCGCCGCCGAGGGCGCGAAAGTCGGCATCGTCGAGAAGAACGCCGCGACGGGACGGTCGATCGCCCGGGAGATCGGCGATGCCGGCGGAACCGCGGAGTTCGTGGAGACCGATGTCGCGGACCGTGACGCGGTCGAAGCCGCGTTCGCTCAGGTTCAGCGGCGGCTCGGGTCGGTCTCGGTGCTCGTCAACAACGCCGGAATCAATGTCTTTCACGAGCCGCTGGAGACGAGCGATGCGGAGTGGCGGCGCTGCTTCAGCGTCGACCTGGACGCGGCCTGGACCTGCGCCAGGGCCGTGCTCCCGGCCATGCTTGAAGCGGGCGCCGGAAGCATCGTCAACATTGCCAGCTGCCACGGCTTCAAGATCATCCCGCACACCTTCCCCTATCCCGTCGCCAAGCACGCGCTAGTCGGACTGACCCGTGCACTCGGCATCGAATATGCGGCGAGAGGCGTCCGCGTGAACGCGATCGCGCCGGGCTACATCGAGACGCCGATCGCGGTGGAATACTGGAACACCTTCCCCGACCCGGAACAGGAGCGGCGGCGCGCCTATGAGCTGCATCCGCCCCGCCGCATCGGCCGGCCGGAGGAGGTTGCCTGGACGGCCGTGTTCCTGGCTTCGGACGAGGCGCCGTTCATAAATGCCGAAACGATCGTCATCGATGGCGGCCGTTCGGTTCTCTACCACGAGTGACGGCCGCAACGGCCGCGATGGGAGGACGACAATGAAGCGTGTAGTGACCTCGACTTTGGCGCTTGCCGCCGCCTTTGCAATCACCGGTGCGATCACCGGCGCCGCGAGCGCGCAGGACATGAAGCTGGGCTATATTAACAAGATGGGCGACCATCCCTGGTTCGTCTCCGAAGTGCAGGGGGCCAAGGACAAGGCCTCGGAACTCGGCGCGCAGATCCTGACCCAGGATGTGCAGTTCAACGCGGATCTCACCGTGACCACGTTCGACACCATGGTCGGCGACGGCGTGAAGGGCATCGCCATCGTGGTGCCGGACAAGGGGCTCGGGCCGGTGATCGCCCAAAAGGCCAAGGAAGCCGGCATAGTGCTCGTCGCGGTCGACGACGACATCTACTTCGAGGACGGCAGCCCCGTGCCCTATGTCGGCCTCGACGCCTACAGCATCGGCAAGAGCGTCGGCGCGGAGCTGGCCAGGATCTACAAGGAGGAGGGCTGGGCCGAAAAGGAGGTGCGGATCGCCTCGATCGAGGATCGCAAGGCCGACACATGCATGCAGCGCAACAAGGGCGCCGAAGAGGCGTTCCTGTCGGCGGTTCCGGAGTTCAAGCCTGAGAACATCGTCAGGGTCGCCTACGACAACACGATGGTCAATTCCATCGACGTCATGACCACGACGCTGACCGCCAACCCCCAGGTCACCAACTGGATCTTCTACTCATGCAACGACGACGGCGTGCTGGGCGCCGCGCGGGCGATGGAGAATTCCGGCTACCCGGCCGAAGCGGGCCTTGGCATCGGCATCGACGGAAGCCGCGCCTGCGACGCGTTCGGGTCGGGCCGCGCGAGCGCCTTCCGCGGCACGATGTGGCTGAACTCCGCACAGCACGGCGCCATCGCCGTTCAGCTGCTCCACGACGCGATCGCGAACGGCAAGGCTCTGCCGGAGAAGACATTCAGCGAGCCGGAACTGATCAACTCGGCGAATTTCGACGCGTACAAAGGCAAGCTCTGCCAGGGCTGAGCGCCGCAGGGCACGACAGCGCCGTGCCCTGACCCTTTTTCTCGGGATGTGATGACCTCCACCAGTCAACCGGCCACGAAAAGCCCCGCAATCGTCGCCGTCAGCAATGTGTCGAAGCGCTTCGGCGTGGTCCAGGCGCTTTCCGACATCTCGATCGCCTTCCACCCCGGCGAGGTGCTCGGGCTGGTTGGGGAGAATGGCGCGGGCAAGTCGACGCTCACCCGCATCCTGGAAGGCGTTTACCGGCCCGATAGCGGCGAGGTCAGGGTCGATGGGAACCCCGTCACATTCGGCGAGCCGCGCGACGCGCATCGCACCGGCATCCGCATTATTCACCAGGAACCGGAGATCGTTCCCGAACTGACGGTGGCGGAGAATATCTTCATGGGCGACATCCCCCGGGTCGCCGGCGTCTTTTTGGACTGGCGCAAACTGGAGCGCCAAACCCACGATATCCTCGCCGATTTCGGCATGAGCCGGGACTTGTCGCCGCGGCAGCTTTGCACCGGGCTCGGGCCGGCGCAGCGGCAGGTCTTGGAGATCATGCGTGCGATCCGCGCCGGCGGCCGGCTGATCGCATTCGATGAGCCGACGTCATCCTTGACCGACGACGAGGCGCGACGGCTGTTCCAGGTCGTGCGGCGACTTCGCGATGATGGCGTTTCGGTCGTCTACATTTCGCACCGGCTGAACGAGATCGTCGACCTTGCCGACCGGGTCGTGGTTCTGCGGGACGGCCGCCTTGTGGCGGACAGGCCGGCGGAGGGCGTCGACGAAGCGGAGATCGGCCGCCTGATGGTCGGCAGGGACGTGGGCAGCCTGTTCTCGCGCAGGCGCCAGGCGCGCACCGACGTCGCGCTGCGCGTGACAAATCTCACGACCGCCGCCATCGACAACGTCAGTTTAGAGGTTCGCGCCGGCGAGGTCCTGGGCATTGGCGGGCTGATGGGGGCCGGACGCTCCGAGCTTGCCAAGGCCATCGTGGGCTTCGACCGTCGTGTCTCCGGCGCGATCCATGCGGCGGGCAAGGCGGTGCGTCCGAACAGCCCCGCCGACGCGATCCTCGCCGGGATCGGCCTTGCGCCGGAAGACCGCAAGCAAGAGGCTCTGCTGCTGTTCCGCAGCGTTCTGGACAACGCGACGCTCTGCATCCCCGACAAGGTCAGCCGTTTCGGCTTTTTCCAGAGAGGCCGAGCCCAGGGCATCACGCAAAATCTCGCTGACCGCCTATCGATCCGCACGCCGAACCTCGACCAGCCGGTCTCACGCCTGTCCGGTGGCAACCAGCAGAAGGTCGTCCTGGCGCGATGGCTGGCGCGCGAGCCGCGGGTGCTCATTCTGGACGAGCCGACGCGGGGCATCGATGTCGGCGCTAAGGCGGAGATCTACCAGCTCATCGACGAGCTCGCGGCGGCGGGAATCGCTCTCATCGTGATCTCGTCGGAGATGCCTGAGCTTCTCGGGCTGGCGGACCGGATCATCGTCATGGCCGGCGGGCGGATCGTCGGCGAACTCGACCGCGCGGAAGCGTTCGAAGACGCGATCCTGCGCCTCGCCATGCACACCGCCGAGCCCGCCCCGGAACTGAAGGACAACGCAGCATGACTCCTGCCATTCACGACAGCAACCAGCACAGGCGGGACGTCTTTCGGTTCGGCGGCTCCGGCGGCGTGGTCGACAGGATCGGCATCCACAATGTCAGTCTCGTCCTGGCGCTGCTGATCCTGATCGCCCTCTTCGGATGGATCCGCGCCGACGTCTTCTTCTCCGCCCGCAACATCCTGAACATCGGGATGGCGATCACAATCCTGGGCGTTCTGGCGATGAGCCAGACAGTGGTGATCGTCTCCGGCGGGCTGGATATTTCGGTCGGCTCGATCGTCGGGCTGACCACGGTGTCGACGGCGATCGTCATGGCCGCGACCGGCAGTCCGTTCCTCGGCATCGTGGCGGGGATCGTCGTCGGCGGGCTCGCCGGGCTCCTGAACGGGCTAATCATCACGATCGGGCGGGTGAACGCGGTCATCGCGACGCTCGGCACGATGGCGATCATCCGCGGAGTCGCGTTCATCATCTCCGACGGCCAGTCGATCTCGATCTTCAACGACACCTTCCGCTTCATCGGTGTCGGCGTGTTCCTCGGGCTGCCGATCCCGATCTGGGTTCTGATCGTCACCGCAGTGCTGTTCCAGATCTTCCTGGCCAAAACGGTGATCGGCCGCAACGTGTACGCCCTGGGCGGAAACCCTGTCGTCGCCCGTTTCTCGGGCATCAACCTCACGACTTACCGCCTCGGCATTTACGTGATGAGCGGCGCGGCGGGCGGCATCGGCGGCATCCTGCTGGCGGCACGCACGGGCTCCGGCCAGCCGATCTCCGGATCGCAGGGGCTGGAACTGGAGGCGATCACCGCGGCGGTGCTGGGCGGGTCCGCCTTGCAAGGAGGCAAGGGCACGATCCTGGGAGCCCTGCTCGGGGTTGCCGTGATCGGTGTGCTCAACAACGGGATGATTTTGACCGCAGTACCGACCTTCTACCAGCTTCTCGCCAAGGGTTCGCTCCTGATCCTGGCCGTCATCGTCGCCGAATACCAGCTGAACCGCTCGTAGTCCGGGCCATGGCTGGCGCGGACACCCTGGCGCTTTCCGGTCCGGTCCTGACGATGCGGGTCGCCGGCAACGGCTCGGCCGTCCGCGACCGTGCGACACTGGTGCTGGCGACGCGCATCATCGCAGGCGCATATCCGCCGGAAACCCTGCTGCCTACGGAAAGCCGTCTCGTCGCCGAACTCGGCGTAAGCAGGACCGCCCTTCGCGAAGCCGTTCGCACGCTGGCCGCCAAGGGTTTTCTCGAAGCCAAACAGCGCGTGGGCACGCGCGTGCGGCCGACGCACGAATGGCACCGGCTCGACCCCGACGTGCTGGGGTGGATGAGCGAGGTCGGCCTCGACCTCGACTTCGTGACCGGCCTCATCGAGTTCCGCCTGGTCGTCGAGCCGGCGGCCGCGGCGCTCGCCGCCGAACGCGCATCCGCCAACGAGCTTGCCCTCATCGAGACCGCTTACCTCGGCATGGTTCGGCACCTACCGAACGACATCGAAGCCTGCGTGCAAGCTGACGTCGCGTTCCACACCGCCATCCTGAAGGCGAGCCGAAATCCGGTTTTCGCGAACCTCGGCAACATCATTTCCGCGGCGCTTCACAGCGCCTTTCGGCTGACCACCTCCGCAAGCCGCTCATATGCGCGAACACTGGATGCGCATGGAGAGGTGTTGGAGGCGATCCGGATGCGCGATCCCGAGACCGCCCGGAGTCAAATGCAGTTCCTGATCGGGATTGCAGCGGAGGATGTGCGTAGTGCTCCCGTGCTGTCGGCGTAAACGGCAATAGAGTTCACCGGGTCAGCCGGAGAAAAGGTATCCTGGCGCGCCCTTCACGCCGACTTCGACTACAAACAGTCCGCCTTCCTGGGGGTTTTCTCCAAGATGTTCAGACGTCATCGTGAAGCGGGCAGACGTGATAAAAAGCGTTCTGAGATCAGGGCCCCCAAACGTGCAACTCGTCGGCCACGTGCAGGGCAGCTCAACGACATGGTCAAGGCTGCCGTCCGGTGCAAACCGGGCCACGCAGGCTCCCCCCACAACCCGGCAGTTCCAGACATAGCCTTCAGCGTCTAGGCAGGAACCGTCCGGAAGCCCCCGATCAAGCGGCGGTGAGAACACGCGGCGGTCTGAGAGCGTCTGATACCAACGGCCCTCATGTTTGACGGATGAGGGTCCAATCGCGTGTTCCGATTGATGTGATGGTTGCGGGCTGGGCGATGAGTTTGCGCCAAGCGTCGCATGCGGCGTCGATGATGTCCTCGTAAGTCTCGAAGACGCGGTTGGAGAGCCAGTTGGCGCGCAGGTATTGCCAGA